>CAMOWQ010000100.1 GCA_946628495.1 uncultured Treponema sp.
TAGATGACTAACTCAACTCAATTCACTATAATCAGCGTATCAAAAAGGATTGCCAGGTCAACTCTGGCAATTACAACTCTTGCGAGGTGAATCATGATAGTAATGAAATTCGGTGGTTCGTCTGTTGCTAATGCAGAGCGAATCAGACATGTTGCTTCTATTATTAAGGCTTATCAGGAAAAAAGACCGGTTGTTGTACTTTCCGCAATGGGTGACACGACAGATCATCTTCTTGAGGCTGCCGACAAAGCTGTTGAAGGAATTGTTGATGTTGCAGGCGTTGCAAAACTACATGAAGATACTGCAATGGAACTCGGCGTTAATATCGATACAATAAAATCACTTTTGGAAGAACTTAAACAGCTTCTTACTGGAATTTCAATGCTTAAAGAAATCAGTAAACGTTCCCGTGATTACCTCGTTTCTTTTGGTGAACGTATGTCTGTCCGCATGATGGCAGCTTATCTTGAAAAAGAAGGAATTCCTGCAAAATTTTACGATGCCTGGGATATAGGCATTGTTTCTGACAGTAATTTTATGGCAGCCGAACTTCTTGATCAGGTATGGGATAATATTCCTAAAAGCCTTAACGGTTACAAAAACGGACAGGAAAATCAGATTCCTATCGTAACAGGCTTTATTGCAAAAGATGAAAAAGGCAATATTACAACTCTCGGTCGTGGCGGTTCAGATTTAACGGCAACTATGATTGGTGCTGCAATGGCTGCAGAAGAAGTTCAGACATGGAAAGATGTTGACGGCATTATGACTACAGATCCACGCCTTTGTCCTGATGCAAAACCTGTTCCTGAAATCACTTACGAAGAAGCTCAGGAACTTGCAATTTTTGGTGCTCAGGTTCTTCATCCGCGTTCAATGATGCCTGTAAGAAAAACAGGAACTCCTGTACGCGTAAAAAATTCATATAACATCACAAGTCCGGGGTCTATTATTGTAGAAAAACATACTGGCAAAGTTCCGCCTGTATGTGCAATCACAAAAGTAAAGCACATCACTCTTATTGATATTGTTTCTTCACGTATGCTTGGTTCTGCAGGATTCCTTGCACATGTATTCAATCAGTTCCTAAAATGGAATATTAGTGTTGATATAATTGCTACTTCCGAAGTTTCCGTTTCTCTTACAGTAAATACAAAGGCTGATTTAACGGGGCTTATTGAAGATTTGAGCAGGGCTGCAAGTGTAACTGCCCGTTCAAATAAATCAATTGTAACTATTATTTGTGATGTTGCTCATTCAAGTGCAATTCTTGCCAGTGGATTTGCCGCTCTTGCTGATGAAGGTATTAACGTTCAGATGATTAGTCAGGGTGCAAGTAAAGTTAATATCAGTATGATTGTTGATGACGACGAGGCAGATAGAACCGTACAGATTTTGCATTCAGCATTTTTTGCCTGATAAAGCGGTGAATGGAGGGCATTATGAAAATCAAAGAAGATATTGATAATCTTTTAAGCAACAGTGGAATCATCAAAAAGAACAGGACACCAGCAGAAACTGTAATTCAGGAAGTATGCAAAGTTAAAAAAGGTGAACGTGTTCTTATTATTGCAAACCCAGCTACTAACGAAGTTGCGCAGGATTTGTATGCCGCTGCGGAAAATTCTGGTGCATTGCCAACTCTTATGTATCAGCCTGAACGTTCCAGTTTTGATAATGCGACTCCTGAAGTTCTTGCTGCAATCGGCGCTAATCCTGACGTTTGTTTTTCTATTTCAAGCAACAAACTTGGAAAAGATCCTGCAGCATCTGCAAATCCGTATAAAACTGAAGACGGACAAAGTTTTACACATATTTTTGATTATCTTCTTGACGGTAAAAAATCAATGCGTGCAGTCTGGACTCCAGGTATTACTGTAGACATGATGAACCGTGCTGCAAATATTGACTATAAGGAACTTGCTGCACGTTGTGCCCGTCTTACAGAATTGTTTAAGGGTGCAAAATATGTTCATGTTACGGCTCCTGCAGGTACAGATATCGAAATTCCTATAGAAAACCGTCCGCTTTTATCCGACGACGGAGATTTTTCTCGTCCTGGAACTGGTGGAAATATTCCTGCCGGCGAAGTATTTATAAGTCCTCTTGTTGGTGGAATAAAGGCAAAAAATTCTGACAAACTTAATGAAGAATATGGTGGAATTATTGTTTTTGACGGTTCAATGACTTTCCCTGACGGAGATTCAATTCTTGAAACTCCTATAAAATGTACTATTGAACGCAGTTATGTTAAAGAAATTACTGGCGGTGAAGAAGCAAAACGTCTTTTAAAAGGCATTACTGAAGCCGAAAACCGTTCTATTCAGCTCGAAAAAGAAGGAAAACTTCCAAAAGGCATGGGCGAAATATATAGAAAGAATGCACGCAATATCGGTGAACTTGGCATTGGTCTAAATCCTGCTGCAAAAATCACGGGTAATATGCTCGAAGACGAAAAGGCATTCCATACATGCCATTTTGCAATCGGCGAAAATTATGATAATGATGCACCGTCGCTTATTCATCTGGATGGAGTTGTGCGAGAACCGACCATCACAATAAAATATTCTGATGCTTCTAGAAACGATGTTACTATAGTAAACAACGGAATTCTTCAAATATAACAATACGCTTTAAGTGGACATATTAAATAATGTGGGGTAAAATACAACGCATGAAGAAGTTTATAGTTGCTTTATTTACATTTTTATTAGCTGGCGTTTTATACGCGCAGTCTTCTCAGGTAATAACAGAAATTCTGAATACGAAGAATGTTACTTTCGGACAAGTCTGTTATCTTTCTGCTGTGAATCAGGGGCTTGTAAAAGAAAAAGCTTCGTTTGAAGAATGTATCAATGCCCTTTATGAAGATGATCAGCTTCCTGTAATTGTAAACCCAATGACGCCTGTTGTTCTGGTTGACCTTGCATTTCTTTATGCAAAAATCTGGGATATAAAAGGCGGTATTTTTTATAGACTTACAAAGGGGTCTCCCCGATATGCATTTAAACAGTTAAAAAAGGATGGTGTTATCGGAAAAAATGCAGATCCGTCAGATTTTATATCTGGTGTTGAAGCATTAAATCTTCTTACGTCTTGCATGTTTACTTATGGCGGAATGAGTTTGGACAATATTACGGAATCGGATACATTGGGAGGTAGATAAACTATGATACCTGTCAGATTTAGCTGCAGCATTAACTCATTGAAAAAACTTGCTGTGTTGGTTTGTTCTGTTCTTGTTCTTTGTTCTGCATCTTTTGCTTCTGAGTGGGGTGGACTTGTTTCTTCTCGTTTCTCACCGGTTATTCCTTCTTTTGCAGAAATAACTGGCGATTCGCTTTCTTTCCAGCAGTCTAATGATATTTATGTATGGATGAATTCTGCAATAAATACTAAAAAAACACTGTTTTTTGACGTTGAGTTAAAATATGAATTCGGCTGGAACTATGCTTCTTCAAAAGAGTCGTTCTTTCATTTCTTAGATGCCGATTTATTGAAATTTTCAGGGCAGACAGAAATTGGTGAAACTTCACTTTCGTTTGCGCTTGGACGTTTTCCTGTTTCTGACAGTACAGGTGTTGTATTTTCTCAGCTTAGTGATGGAATTCTTGCAACTGCGGAATGGCCTCTTGTTACTTTAAGCGGATATGCAGGTTATACAGGCCTTTTGAATATGTTAGATTCTTCTGGTGCATCAAATGTTTCTATGATTGGAAAAGATGGAGCGGTTGAAACTTCTTCACTTTCTTTCTATGCACCTGCGCATCCTTATATTCCTGTAAATCTGTCTGTTCAGTTTCCTGCTGTTTTTGGAAATCATACGCTTAGTTTACAGACAAATGCCTTTTTTGATACAAAAGATGATTTCAACCGTTATTACGCAAATCTTCTTATGACAGGTCCTCTTGCAAATTCATTCTATTATACGGCGGCTACGACCTTTGGTTCTGTAAATTTCCTTAATGTTGCAAATTATACTTCACTTAATTTTGTACTTTTCCCTTCTGCTAATGTTGCGGTAACTTTTGGTGGTGAATATGCTTCTGGCGACGGACAACTTTTCTTCAGCAAATTTACAGGTTTTACTTCAAGAGTTGCATATAATTCATTTCAGCAGCCGCAGACATCCGGTATTATAATTCCTATGGCAGGAGTAACTTTTACAGCCGGCGAAAGCTTTTATACTGGAATTACAGGAAAATTCGTAATGGTTATGCCTGGTACTACAATAGAAAAGACTGCTGCCGAAGTTGCTACGGATTTAATATATAATTTGTTCTCGGATTTACAGCTTGGCTTGAACGTTAATTGGTATTTCCCTGTCGGAGAAAGCGAAGATTCTCAAAAATTCTCTGCTTCTCTTAATGTCGGACTTTCATTCTAATTTATCCGGTTTATTCTTTGTGGAGGTGTTGTTTATGAAAAATGTATTTGTTAAGAAATTGATTGCGGTTTGCCTTATAGTATTTGCTTGTGTTCCTGTTTTTTGCGAAAATGCTGTTCTTACATACCTTAAGGGAAAAGTTGAAGTTAGTCATGATGGAAAAGAATGGGTTCCATTAAAAGTGGGCGACAAACTTGCAGAAAATGATGTAATAAGTACTGGTTTTCAGTCTGAGGCAAAGGTGAAGTATAATGGTTCTGTTCTTCTTATGGGAGCTTTAACCAGAGTAACTTTGCATCAGCTTTCATCATCTTCTGCAAAAGATAACGTTGATGTATTTTTGAATACAGGTGCGGTTCGTTCAAAGGTAACTCATTCGGCAGATAAAAAGGTAAGTTATACAGTTCGTAGTCCTGTTGCAGTTGCTTGTGTAAGAGGAACTGATTTTATAACAAGGTCTTCGGGTCGTATTGATTGTCTTGAAGGCGCTGTAGCGGTATTTTCTGCAAGAGCTTATAATTCAATAATGCCGGAGTCAAATCAGGGGACTGCAAAATCAGATGAAGAAAATGAATCTTCTAGTGGAGATTCTTCAGATAAAGCTATTCCTGTTTCTAATAATGATGTTTCTGAATCTACTGGCGATGCACCGGTTATAACAGGAGGTCCTTCAAACGAAAAGCCTCAGGGACCTGCAACGGCTACAACACTTGCAAGGGATATTTCTGAAAATGTTCCTTCAAACGCAATTGTTGTTGGAAAAAATCAGGCAACGGAGTTTTCAAGATTCAGTAATGGTGTAAAGCCTCATGATGTTGCAACAACAACAGTTCAGAAGGTAAAGCAGTCAATGACATCCGCTGCATCTCAGGAAGCAGTGCCTTTTGGTTCTCCTGCAGCTTCGGAACAGAAAAAACAGGATCCTGCACAGACAAATCCTGTTGCACCAGGAACAATTAATATTACATTTACTTTTGAAGATTAAAATATAAAATTATAAAAAATAAAATATTGAAATGAGCATAATTACAGTTGAAGATATCAGCTTTTCTTATCCAGAAAGCAAGAAAAAGACACTTAATAAAGTGTCTTTTTCTATTGAAAAAGGTTCGTATACTGCCATAGTTGGTAAAAACGGCAGCGGCAAAAGTACTCTCTCTAAAATAATCTGCGGCTTACTTCCGGCAGATGAGGGTATGGTCAGTATTGCAGAAAATACACAGGTCGGTCTTGTTTTTCAGTCCCCAAAAGATCAGATTGTAAGCGGTATTGTTTCGCGAGATACGGCTTTTGGTCCTCAAAATCTTGGTCTTTCAGATGCGGAAGTAGAATTACGAACAATAGAAAGCCTTAATATTGTAGAAATGCTGCATAAGGCTTCTTCCGGAACTTTTTCTCTTTCTTTAGGACAAATTCAAAAAATTGCACTGTCTGGTATGATTGCCATGTGGTCGGAAGTTCTGATTCTTGATGAAGCTGTTTCTATGCTCGATCCTGATTCTAGAAATGAAATTTATTCATTTTTACGCTACTGGCATAAATGCGGCAATACTATAATTCATATTACGCACGACAAAGATGCCGTAATGGAAGCTGAAAATGTAATTGTTATGGATGAAGGAAGGATGCTTTTTTACGGAGTTCGTTCTGCATTTTTTAAGAATGAAGAACTTACTCAGCTTGTGTTTAGTAAAGGGCTTCCAGAAAAATGTTTACCGAAGAATTTTAATGAAAACAGGTTTCAAAAATCAATTGTATTTGACGATATAAATTTTTCTTACGATTCTAAAAATGGCGGAACTCTTGAGAATATAAGTTTTTCGCTGAATAAAGGTGAACTTACTGCACTTACTGGCTTTTCTGGAAGCGGAAAATCTACGCTTATGGAAGTTGGATGCGGACTTCTTCAGCCTTCTTCGGGAAAAGTATTGTGTGAACAAAAACCGGTTCTTGTTCAGCAGAACAGTTCTTCAGCTCTTTTTGAAAAAATCGCTGCTGATGATGTTGCGTTTGGTCCTTTTAATAAAGGCATTCACGGAAAAGAACTTGTCGAAATTGTAAAAAAATCAATGGATGATGCTGGACTTCCATTTGAACTTTTTGGTGAACGACGTACTCAAGAACTTTCTGGCGGTGAACAGAGAAGACTTGCAATTGCAGGAATTCTTGCAATGCAGAGTGACGTTATCTTTTTTGATGAACCGACGGCCGGACTTGACGGTGATTCGCGCGAAAAGGTTATGGATTTGCTGCAGAAACTTGCGCGCAAAGGAAAAACGGTTATGTTCAGTACGCATAAACGCGATGAAGCTGAATTTTCCGACCGCGAAATAAAAATAGAAAATGGCCGCATAATTTTTGACTCAGCAGAAAATACGTCTGTTTCTGAAAATCAAATTCCTTCTGAAAAAGATAACTGTAATAGTCATCTTACGGAACTTGAACCCGATTCTTATGCAAAAACGCTCGGAACTTTAAGAACGCTCGAAAAATCACTTTCAAGTCATAATCTTAAGGCTAAGAACGGTTTTTCAAAAGTTTCTCCTGCCGTACGTATTTTGATTTTTCTTGCAGTTTTTTCTGCTTCTCTTGTGCTGCGCTATCTTCCGGTTTGCATTGGTTTTCTATGTTTGTCGTTCATATATTGTAAGCTTGCGAATTTTTCTATAAAAAAACTGCTTGGGGCATTTCTGAAACTTCTGCCGTTCCTGCTTATATTTACAATTTCACAACTTGTGTTTTTGTCGCCGGTCGAAGGTGAACGGCTTTTTACAACCTGGAAATGGTTTACGATAAGCCCGTCAAAGCTTCTTTTCTGTCTTACATCAATTTTGCGGACTTATACGTCGCTTGCCTGTATCAGCGCGTTTTTTGTTTCTACTCCAGAATATGATTTAATTGATGGTCTTAAAGTTTTGCTTGCACCTTTGAGCCGTATAAAAATTCCTGTAAGATATTTTATATTGATTATCGAAATTGTATTCCGCTTTATACCGCTTCTTGTTGAAGAAACAATTCTGATTTTAAAAACTCAGATAATCAGGGGCGGATTTGGCAGTACGAAAAATGGTAAAAAAACAGGCGTAATTACAAAAATTAAGAATTTTATTCCGCTTATAGTCCCGTTAATTATTCAGACTATAAAGCGTTCAGAAAAACTTGCAGATGCAATTACAATGAGGGGATTCTGATGAAAAATGATTTTAATCTTTGCCCGATGTGTGGAAGTAAAAAAATAGAAAACCATAATAATAAGAAATGGGTGTGTCCTGACTGTGGTTTTGATTTATATTGCAATGTTGCGGCAGCCGTTGGTGTAATAATCAGTGACAGACAGAAAAATGTTCTTTTTGAAGTTCGTGCAAAGGAACCTCGAAAGGGCTTCCTTGCAATTCCAGGCGGTTTTGTTGATGCAGATGAGCCTGCAGAGAAAGCTGTTGTACGTGAATGCCACGAAGAACTTGGTTTTGATATAAATCCTGATTCTATAAGTTTTGTATGTACAAATCCTAATACTTACGAGTATAAAAAAATTGAATATAAAACATGTGATATGTTCTTTAAGGCTGATTTACCGTCGGAATTTGATTCAATCGATGAGTTTATTAAAAAACTTCATGCTGAGGAAAGTGAAGTAAGCGGATTTGTTTCTGTTCAGGTTGCAACGGAAGAAGATATAGAAAAATTGCCGCTGGCATTTAACAGCACAAGGGAGACGTTAAAAAAATGGATAAAAATGTAATTCCTGCAATTGCAGCGGTTATTCTTTTCTGTGCCGATATTATTTACGGTTTGATTTTAAGAAAAAAAGTTTTAACGAAAGCCGGAAAATGCCTTCTTTTGGTGCAGAAAAAACGCAGTTATACCGCTGCTGCAATTCTTGTAACTTGTGCCGTACTGATTGTGCTTCTTTTTCTTATTGACCTTGGTTTTGTAAACGAGCTTATAATTGCGGGCTGTATTTCTGCAGGTGGTTATGTAGGTGTAAAAAGTCTTGTGCTTAGAAAACGCGACGGCCTGTACGAAAATGCTGTAATAAATAATGAACGTTTTTTGCTTTTTGATGATATTAAAACCGTTATTAATAAAACTTCAGAAGCTTCTGATTCGGATGCGACTGCTTCTGCAAATTCTGAAAACTCAAAACACTTTTCTGTAATTACAAAAAAGAACGAAACTATGGAGCTTGTATTTGATACTGAAAAGGCCTTCTGCGAAATTTACAAATCTATGAAATCACTTTTCCAGGAATAAAAAAAGGATGCCCTTTTGCAAAAAGCATTAAGGCATCCTGATATATATAGAAACACCCCGGAGCTTTGCTTCGACGGGATGAAAAAAAAGAGCGGATTAATAAATCCGCTCATGCAAGGTGTGGATAGGAGTCGAACCTACCAATGATGGTTTTGCAGACCAGTCCCTTACCGCTTGGGTACCACACCA
>CAMOWQ010000101.1 GCA_946628495.1 uncultured Treponema sp.
ATTGGTGTATTCTCTGCAAACGAATATCTTACACGTGCAAACCTTATGAAAGGTTACGATAAGGAACATGCTGCAACTCCAATTTATGAAGCAAAGCATGTTGTTGTATGTGGTGCAGGTAATGTTGCAATGGATGCTGCCAGAATGGCACTTAGACTTGGTGCTGAAACTGTTGATGTTGTATACAGACGTACACGTAATGAAATGCCTGCAAGACGTGAAGAAATTGCTCATGCAGAAGAAGAAGGAATTAATTTCCGCTTCCTTGAAAACCCTGTTGAAGTTCTTGGCGATGAAGAAGGAAAAGTTCGTGGCGTACGCTGTTTGAGTTATGAACTTGGTGAACCAGATGCTTCTGGACGCCGTAGTCCTGTTCCAATTCCTGGCAGTGAACATGATGTTGAATGTGATGCAATGATTGTTGCTCTTGGAAATGGTTCAAATCCTCTGCTTGTTTCTACAACTCCTGGTCTTAATGCTGATGCAAAAGGACATATCCTTGTTGATGAAAATCAGGCAACTTCAAAAGTAAAGGTTTGGGCTGGTGGAGACATCGTTCTTGGTGCTGCAACCGTTATCTTAGCGATGGGCGAAGGTAGAAAAGCAGCTGCTGCAATTAATGAATATTTAGCTAAAAACTAAAATAATCTATTATGATTAATAAAAAATCCTGATGATGAATAATCGTCAGGATTTTTTTTATCTTAACAATGTGTTTTAAAATTCCGATAATAAAAACATGGCAATGAAAAACGTTCAGAAAAAAGAATCAAAAAAAACACCTGCAAAAAAGAATAAAACCGCATCTCTTGCATGGGGCTGCTGGGGAATTTTTGTAATCATAATAATATTGGCTTTTATTGTTAAAAAAGATACGATTTTTTCGAATTTAAAGACAACTGATTTTTTCGGAAGACTTTTTGGCAGTACGCCAAGTTTTATAGAAAATCATAAAACTGAAGAAGAAAATGTGTCTGGAGAATTTACTGAAGAAACATTTGAAAATGATATCGTTGTTTTAAAATCCGATTCGGAAATTAAAAATACTGATTCAGTAAAAAAATCAGAAAATCAGAGTTCTGTCAAAAATGATACTGTAAGTGAAATTAACAAAAAAGTTGAAGTGCCTGCAATTGAGAAGAAAACTGATGATAACGCTTTGAAAGAAAAGCAGAATAGTATAAAAAATGATTCTTCAAAAGCAGAATCAAAAAATAATGAATCGATTGCAGATTTTAGTAGCAGTAAGGAAAGTAAAAAAGAAACTGTAACAGCAAAAACTATTCCTGATAAAAATGCCGGAATGAATGAAATTTCATTATTTTTTGTAATTATAGATTCAGACGGTAGAGTTGCACGACGTGAAATAAAACGTTCTGTCGAAAAAAATGATTCACCGCTTACAAATTCTATCAGATTACTGCTTGCGGGTCCTGATGTTTCTAGAAAAAATGAAAAAGGTGTGGAATCTCTTATTCCTGAAGGAACGAAACTTTTAAGTGCAAGAGTTCAGAATGGCGTTGCATATCTTAATTTTAATGAAAATTTTGAATTTAATTCCTTTGGTGTTGAAGGATACAAACATCAGCTTGAACAGATTGTGTATACGGCAACTTCTTTTTCAACTGTAAAATCAGTTCAGTTCCTTATTGAAGGTGAAAAAACAGAATATCTGGGAAGCGAAGGCATTTGGATTGGCACTCCACTTTCCAGAACGAGTTTTTAATTTGTTGTAAAAGCTTATCGGTTTATTTAATTTTATATGAATCAAATATCGAATCGTAATATGCTTTGTTATTTCTGTAAGAATTTTCAAAAACGGTAAGAGTAAAATAATAAAAGTTTGTGCCGTTTTTTGTAATTATTCTCTTGTTGCGGATCCAGTTTTCCGTGTTTGGCTGGTACGAGATTTGATTGAATTTAAATATTTTGTTTTTAGAAAGACCTGTTACTTCACATTCAAGAATGTTTGTGTAGGAACCGATAGCACTTTCTAAAAGTTTTCTGAATATCAATGCATTATTAACGGCAATGTCCTGCGAAAGAGTTGGAATTTCGGTTATCGTGATAATGCTTTCATTTTCAAGAAGCCATAAATTTTCCATTGATTGTGTCCAGTTTTCATCAAGCGTTATTGTCTGATGTGTAGCTGTTGTATATGTAGTTTTTTTAGAAGTTGCGGAAATGGCAGTTGTTTTGTTATTTGCAACACTATCGTAATTAAAGCCTTTGAAATTATCAAAAGAGGAATCGGCATTGTCGCGAAGTCTTCCGAAAGTACAGCATGCAAGAATCAGCTCGTCTTTTTCTGAATAGATGGATTTAATATTAAAAAGAGGAATTATATCATCGTAAATTATGGAAACTTGACCGCCAAACTGCTTAAAATCCTGAGGAGAATTATGTCCTATTTTAGTAAAAGCTTTTTTTGAAGAAAAACTGTCATTTGAATAGCTTATGTCTTTTTCTTTTATACGACGTGAAGAAAATTCATAAAGAATATCATGAAGATAATTAACAATATCTACATCACTGCTTTCTGGAATTATGGTGGACATTACGAGTTCGCCTGTAAGTTCCATGTTTTGTGAATTAGGATTGATTGAAATTAAAATTGATATTTCTTTTTCTGGAAGTTTCTGGGATTTCTGTTCAGGGGCAAAGTATCGTATCTGAATGCTTGAATCATCATAATACAATATGCCTATGTAAGATTCGCGGGAAAAGGAAAAATCCCTGTAATACAGATAGTCTCCTGATTTATCGGGTAAAAGTTTGCTGAATCCATTCAGCGCAGAAAGCATAAAGGTTAGATTCAGTATTATCAGAATAAACAGGTGCTTTTTCATAGTACAGGGATTTTCCTCTTATTATTATCCGTTCAGTTTTTTAAGTTCTGAATGAATGAAATCAATTACTTTATCTGCGGCTTCTTCTGCAGGAACAAGTTCTGCATTTTCGGAAGTACGAATCTTCATTTCTACAGAAGGAAGGTTCTTGTCGCCGACTACAATTCTTACAGGGTAACCAATAAGTTCAGAATCGGTGAATTTAACTCCAGGACGTTCATTTCTATCATCAAGAAGAACATCTATACCGGCATCAGACAACTGTTCGTAAAGTTTGTCAGAAACTTCCTTCATTTTGTCTTTATACTGGATTGGAATAATTGCGACCTGATATGGAGCAACGCTTACTGGCCACTGAATGCCTTTTTCATCATGATGTCCTTCGATTATGCTTGCAAGTGTTCGGTCAACTCCAATTCCGTAACATCCCATAAGAGGTGTTACAGGTTTTCCGCTTACATCAAGATATGTAACATTCATAGATTTTGTATATTTTGTTCCAAGCTTAAAGATGTGGCCGAGTTCGTTTCCTTTTTTCATATAGAATTTTCCGCCGCATTCAGGACATGCATCGCCTTCTTTACAGGTACGAACATCAACTGTCATGAATGGTGTAAAATCTCTACCTGGTTCTACGTGCTTAATGTGATATCCATTTTTTCCGGCACCAGCAATACAATCATGCATGTCAACAGTAGATTTATCAGCAATAACTGGAATTTTAATTCCTACGGGGCCTACAAATCCGTGTGGAGCACCTGAATATTTAAGAACATCTTCGTCGCTTGCAAGTTCAGCGCCGCTTGCTTTTAGTTCTGCTGCAAGCTTTGTTTCGTTTACATCGAGGTCTCCGCGAATCAAAACACAGAAGAATGTTTCTGGAATATAGGTCTGACCGCCTTCTGTAACTGTTTCGGCATTTTTGTAGAAGTCAGTTTTAGACAAATCAACTGCACAGTTGTAAACCTTGTATATCAATGCCTTTAAGAAAGTTGTTGATTTTTCTCCAAAGAATTTTTCCATATCATCAATGCTGAAAACATTCGGAGTTGCAACTTCTTCAATAGGAAGGTCTGTTTTTACCTGAGGTTTTCCGTTGCTGTCGAGTGGTATTTCGTTTTGACATGAAGCTTTTTCTACGTTTGCTGCATAATTACAGTTTGGACAAAGAAGAAGTGTATCGTCGCCAACTTCACTTTCAACCATAAATTCTTCTGAACCAGAACCACCCATTGAACCTGTGTCGGCTTTTACGGAAATTGTAGAAAGACCCATTCTCTTAAAAATGCGTCTGTATGCCTGAGCAACGTTTTCGTAAGAAGAGTCAAGATCAGCCTGGTCTTTGTCAAAAGAGTAGGCATCCATCATTGTAAATTCACGTCCGCGCATTACGCCGTAACGAGGTCGAATTTCATCGCGGTATTTTGTATTAATCTGATAAAGTGTGAACGGAAGCTGTTTGTATGAAGAAAGTCCTTCGCGTACAAGGGCTGTAAATGCTTCTTCGGCGGTCGGAGAAACAACCATATCCTGTCCCTGTCTGTTTTGTGCAGTAAGCATTTCTCCAGACATTTTGTCCCAGCGTCCTGATTCTTTCCATAATTCGCCGGGTTGTATTACTGTAGGTTTGATTTCGAGAAGACCTGCTCTGTCAAGTTCTTCTCTGATGATTGCCTGTACTTTCATTAAAGAACGGTATCCGAAAGGCATATAAGCATAAAGACCGTTTCCAAGTTTTCTGATAAGACCTGAGCGCATCATAAGCTGATGGCTTGCAATTACTGCGTCGTTTGGTGCTTCGCGCAGAGTAGAGATGATTGTTTTTGTAGCTTTCATAGATTACTATTTTAATGAAAAAAGGATTAACGGACAATACCACTCATAAAATTATCTATATAATGAGTGTATAATGAATGAAATGGCTTTTACAGAATATTGTTATTTCTCTAGAACGCAGATAATCCTGTCTGAATCTGGAGTAAATGCATTTCCATTATAATCGCTGAAATATTGAATTGATGAAAATTTTGCTTCTTTGGCAAACAGTGCAAATGATTCAATGCTTACAGGACATATTATTTCATCTTTTACGACATCGTATGTTTTTTTTAGGAAGCCTTTTCCAATTATAAATTTTTGACTCAACTGATATGAAAGGGTTTCTTTTTGCTTTTTGATAGTAGAAATCAGATGGAAATCATCGTTGTGTTTTTCTGGCAATGTAATTATTTCATCTGAAAAATCAAATTTAGAAAAATTTATAAGGTCAAGAATTAAAAATCCGTTTTCTGTAAGCATGGTTTTTGCGTCAAACATCAGTTTTAATATCTGAGCTTTATTTTTTAAAAATACGAGCCTGTAATTAAGGCAGCTTATTACGTTGAATTTCTGATTTGAAAGGCGTTTTGCAATGTCCGTTGGATGTGTTGTTATGGCATTTACCTGCTGAATTGTCTGTTCGTTTTTGTCTGTGCGTTGTGCAATAAAACCTCCGATTGAATCTGTTACCGTAATGTCAACTGGAAAATTAGATTTAAGGATGGAATCAACTAATAGGCCGGGACCACATTCTATATCAAGGTATTTTGCAGGTTCAGGAAATGTTTTTAAACGTTCAAGAAAGAATTCGGGCTGGTTTTCAGAGAGAAAAAAAATGTCCTTGTAATATTTCAGCCATTTATCGTAATAAATCATAATTTAATTATATGTTGAAATAGGAGAATATCAAGCAATTTTTGTTGAGAAAAAGGGCCTTTTTTCGGTTGAATAAAAATTTTTAAGAATTCTTTTTATCAGTTTTTGAAATCATGTGAATTACTGTAAGTCTTAAAATTTACGCTTTGTATTGTGAATCAGTTGATTCTCCAGCGGTTGTTTGAGTCCTTAAAAAATCTTTTTGCGTTTACTTCAAGAAGCCTTCCGTCTTCACCAGACATTTTTACAAGGTTTGTAATAGGGTTTACTTCTGTAATTTTGAAGTTTGTACCGTCGTACATCAGGTGAAGTCCTTCTGTTGGAAGATTTCTTCGTGCTTCATTGTACCAGTCGAATTCATAAGAAAGACAGCATAAGAGTCTGCCGCATTGTCCAGAAATTTTCATTGAATTTAAAGAAAGGTTCTGGTCTTTTGCCATTCTTATAGAAACTGGACGCAGTTTGTCAGAAACGCCATGACAGCAGAATGGACGGCCACATACACCAAGACCGCCGACGATTCTTGATTCATCGCGTACACCTATCTGACGCAGTTCAATCCTCATTTTGAAAACTGAAACTAAATCTTTTACAAGTTCCCTGAAATCTACGCGATTGTCCGAACTGAAAAAGAAAAGTGCTTTTGGTTCATCAAAAAGAAAATGCGTCTGAATAAGTTTCATGTCTAGTTTGTGAATTTCAACTTTTTCCTTAAAAATCGGGAATGCATCTTTTTCTTTTTTACGCAGTTCTTCAAGTTTTTTCATGTCTTCGGCACTGGCCTTGCGTTCAATTGTAACAATGTCGGACTGTTTTATACCGATTGGCTTTTTTACAATTCCAAGAACTCTTGCCATGTCTTTTCCGTAGCGGGTCGGAGCAATTACAAAAGTGCCTGCTTTTATTTCCTGATTTGATGGATTTTTTGCATAAATTGTTTCGTTGGAGTAGTCAAGCTTAAGCTGAAATAACGGGTAGTCTACTTCAAGTATGGTCTCTCCTTCCGAGATTGAAGCTTCGTTTTCTTCAAGACCTTCTATGTTTTCTGATTCTCTGTCTATGTCGTTTTCAAAAATATCACTCATTGTTATTTCCTGAATTTTTGTCTTTTTTTTCTGCTATAAAGTATATCGGTTAGTTTGACATTAAGTCTACAATCAAACCCTTTATTTCTTCAATCTGTTTTAGAATTTTTAAGTTTCCTGCCTGCCTGAATAAAACGTCTTTTGTCATTTCATCAAGTTTTTCGTTTATTACCTGAATTTGAACGCGTGGTTCTTTTGGATGTGGCTGTGTATTAAATGTCGAAAAATGATTTACGGGTGAACGGAAGCCTCTAAGCTGTTTTTTATGAAGTTCAAAATTGTTGTTTGTCATGTATTTTAAAAACTGACCGACAGCCTGTTTGAATCTTTCCAGATTTTCTGTTGACTGGCTTTGTTCAAGCTCCTTGCCTGCATAGTCAATTTGGTCGCGTAAATATATTGCAGCATTTTCAAAGTCCAGATTTTCAATTTCGGGAGGAAATTCATTTGTATATATGTTTTCCTCTTTCTGCTGCGATTTTAATATCTTAGAAAAAGATGTTCGTCCTGTTTTGCTGATTTTTTCTTTCTTTTTTTCTTTTGCTGCCTCTGAAACTGAGGATTGAACGCCAGAATAGTAGAGAGAAGTTTCGTTTAGTTGATTGATTTCATTCATTAAATGGAAGCCTTTTCTCTGATTGATTTTGCCTGGAAATATTCAGCCGATACAGCCTGATATTTGTCGTTTTCTTTTACAGAAATGCAATGGCCGTGAAAAATTACTTTATCATCAATTTGAACTTTGTGAGATATTACATCACCGATAACGATGGATGTCGAAAGGAGCCTTATGCTTTCTTCTGCAAATATATCACCAAAAATTATTCCGCCGACAATAACCGATTTTGCAGTTATCTTGCCTTTGATTCTGGCATTTTCGCCAATAATAATGTTGCCGTCTGTTTCAATGCTTCCGTCTATATCCCCGTCAATGCGGACAAAACCGTTTACTTTTATGTTTCCGGTCATGGATGAACCGTTTCCGAGTATTGTATTGATTGAGATATCGTCGAAATGTAAAGCCATATTTACCTTAACTGAAGCTGAATGTTGATGTATTTTGCCGGGTCTACAACGTCAGAACCGATGTGTACTTCATAATGAAGGTGAGGACCTGTTGAAACACCAGTATTTCCGACATAACCGATAACTTCTCCCTGCTCAACGAGCTGACCTTTTGTTGCCCTGAATGAACTGAGGTGTGCATATCGGGTATACATACCGTGCTTGTGTTTTATGATTATAAAATTACCGTAACTTGAATCAGCACCTACTGTAACAACCTGTCCTGAAGCTGTTGCCATAACTGGGTCGCCTGAACGGTATGTAGAAAAGTCCATTCCTTTGTGAATGTACCAGATGCCTTTTTTAGGATGAATGTTTGGTCCAAATGCCATAGAAACGTGTAAGTAAGGACCTTTTACCGGACAGATGTTAGGAATTTCTGTAAACAGTGTCTGCTGGTTTTTAAGCATTTTTCCAATCTGTTCTATAGGTTCAACTGCATCTTCAAGATATGATGTAAGTTCCTGAATGTCTGCAACTTCCCTTGAAGTTCCGGATACAACTTCTTTTGAGTTAAACAAAGATGATAAATCGCCGTCTGAAGCAGGTTTGTCAGAATTTGAATTAATCTGTTTTATACCAAGCAGCGATAGTGACTGAGAAAGTGAAGACTGAAAACGTTTTGCAGCCTGAAAAAGATTTGCATTTTCATCGCGGAGTTGATCCAGGCTTGCAAGATTTTCTTTATTCTGTTCTGTAAGGCTTGTAATTTCTCTGTTTGAGGCAAGTGAATGTTTATTAAAGTAAAAGAATGAGGAAATCATGCCAGCTGCAAGTAAAAAAGTCAGTATGAGGGCAAAAACGTTGGTCTGAAAGTTTATAACTTTTCCTTGAGAATGAGGAACAATCATTATAGTAAGTTTGTTGTCAAAAACTTTAAATAGCTTAAGACAGAAAGTGCCGATAGATTTAAAAATCGTACCAACACCAAATGAAACTTTTGATGCGACTCTTTTTTCAAATTTTTTTACTGTTACTTGCGTTTTAGACAACGGATATCCTCTCTGAAAAAAACTACATAGATTACAAATTATACCATAGTACTCGAAATTGTGTCAAATCATTGAACCTTTGCTATCAGGGCAAACGCATTATAAATACAGGCATACACAAAAAATCGCTGCCAGTCAA
>CAMOWQ010000102.1 GCA_946628495.1 uncultured Treponema sp.
AAAAATGCACCTCCAAAATTGAACTTTATTTGTCCAACTTTAGGGGTGCACTTCATTGTTGCGAACCGGCTTTCTTTTTTTTAATTTATTGTAAAATTGCACCTTTATCCGCAGACGAAACAAGTTTTGCATACCGCGCAAGATATCCGCTGGTAACTTTTGGCGCAGGGCAAACCCATTTGCGTTTGCGCTCGGCAAGTTCTTCATCACTTACCTTGAGAGTGATTTTATAATTATTTATATCAAGTTCTATCAAATCACCTTCCTGAACAAGAGCAATCGGTCCTCCAACAGCTGCTTCCGGTGAACAATGCCCCAGAGAAGCACCCCTTGTAGCTCCAGAAAAACGACCGTCAGTTATAAGAGCAACTTCCTTATCAAGTCCCTGCCCTGCAAGAGCAGCCGTTACAGCAAGCATTTCCCTCATTCCAGGCCCGCCTTTTGGACCTTCATAACGGATTACAACAATATCACCTGAATGAATCTGGCGATTCTGAACCGCTTCCATTGCCTCCGATTCATCATTGAAAACCCGGGCAGGACCAACATGATGCATAAGTTCTTTTGCACATGCAGAACGTTTTACGACAGTTCCGTTTGGAGCAAGATTTCCAAACAGAATTGCAAGTCCTCCATTATCGCTGAACGGATTATCTATTGGACGGATAATTTCAGGATTTCTATTTACAACATTACTGATATTTTCAGCAATTGTGTTTCCTGTTACCGTAATCAAAGATGTATCAATCAGATTTTTCTTTGCAAGTTCCTTAAGTACTGCCTGAACGCCACCTGCATCATCAAGTTCGCACATAAATGTATGTCCAGCAGGCGCAAGATGACAAAGATTTGGCGTACGGTTTGAAATTTCATTAACCATATGAAGGTCAATTTCTATACCTGCTTCATGTGCAATTGCAGGAACGTGAAGCATCGTATTAGAAGAACAACCCAATGCCATATCCGCCGCAAGTGCATTTTCAAAATTTGCCTTTGTCATCATACGGCGGGCAGTTATTCCTTTGCGAAGCATTTCCATTACCTGCATACCTGCATGTTTTGCAAGAGCAATACGTCTGCCCTGAACAGCAGGAATAGTACCGTTTCCAGGCAAACCAAGTCCAATTACTTCGGTAAGACAGTTCATTGAATTGGCAGTAAACATTCCTGAGCAGGCACCACAACCAGGACAGGCAACTTTTTCCATTTCGCGAAGCTGTTCTTCTGTAATTTTTCCGGAAGAAACCGCACCAACACCTTCGAACATATCGGTAAGAGAGAGGTTTCGGTCTGAGTAAGGATTTCCTTCCTGATGAGAAGGCAAATGTCCCGGCATCATAGGACCACCGGAACAGAAAACGGTCGGTAAATCAAGACGGGCAGCAGCCATAAGCATACCCGGAACAATTTTATCGCAGTTTGGAATCATTACAAGGGCATCCAGCTGATGAGCCTTAGCCATACATTCAATAGAATCTGCAATAAGTTCGCGAGTTACAAGTGAATATTTCATTCCTTCATGTCCCATCGCTATTCCATCGCAAACTCCTATTGCCGGAAATTCAACAGGGGTTCCGCCAGCCATTCTTATTCCAGCTTTTACGGCTTCTGCAATTCTGTCTAGCTCTATATGCCCAGGTATAATTTCATTCTTAGCACAGCATACACCAACAAGAGGCTGTTCAAGTTCCTCATCGGTATAGCCCATTGCATAGAACAAAGAACGATGAGGTGCCCGTTCTATGCCTTTTTTTGCGTTGTCACTTTTCATTTTAAGCTCCTGATAAAAAGCAATTGTTAGATATATTTATCCTGAATTACAAGTTTTATCAAGGCTTCGTTCTTAATTCCTGCTTTTTTACGCTGTTCGTTCATTTCGTCGCGATGCAAACTGATTCTTGACTCTTCGCAGATTGTACGTCCGTATTCAGAAAGCTGAGACGGAGATGCAGCCTGACATGCAAGAATAACGTTTCGTTTGTTTATAAAGTGATGATAGAACATCATAAATTCTTCATTATCAACAGGCAAACCGTAAAGCATTATAACGCGTCTAAAATCATGAATACGTGCAAAAGTTTCACAACAGCGAACAAGTTTTTCCGAGAATACTTTCTTACCTTCTGCATCTTCTACCAGACGTTCTGCAACTACAAAAAGGTCAAAATCAGAAGGAACTTCTCCCTTTGGAGTAAAGGTAAGAATTCTACTGTATTCAACAGAATCAATAAGAATCTGCGTTTTGCTGTCCAAAGCCGGAATATCTTCAACTTTCTGATATTCACGCCTGTTTGCACCTTCTTCAGTACTTTCATGAGCCTCAAAAAGATTTTCCAGTTCTTCGTTAGATACCCTAGCGCCAACAGAATTAACGGTAGACTCATTCATAACTTCCATTGTTTCACCGAGTACTTCAAGTTCATTCTCGCTAATAGCAACTTCAGATCCGCTTTGAGAACGCTCTTTTTCTTCAGTCATAATATCTGCAAATACAGAATCAATAGTTTTTTCATTTTCTGGCATTTTTTCTGGCTCCTGCTTTATTATTTTATCTTCACTATCATTGGAACTGGTAACCACCATTCCAACTGCTGCAAGTTCTTCATCGGCAACACCAATTTCAGAACTGAAATCATCATCATCTTCGTTCAAATCTTCATTAGAGAAAAATTCCGTTTCCTTATCTTTTGAAGATGCATCCTCATCAACAGACTGCTTAAAGAAAGATACTTCCTGTTTTTCAACACCATAAACTTTGATTAAAAGGATATCATCTCCTTCAACAGAACGTTCATACAAACATCCATCCTTACCGACATACAAAAGATTGTTTCCACTTCCAATACGCACATTATGAATTGAAGTACAACCTTCAAATGAGTCAGGATACAAAGCATAAAGACCTGCAGGCAGAACAACAGTTTCAAGCCCTGTACAATCTGCAAATGCCTTATGTCCTATACGTTCAACAGTTTCAGGAAAAACAACTGATTTTAACGAAGCACATCCCTCACACATATTATCAGGCACTTCCTTAATACCAGCCCTAAATGGAATATCAGCAAGTCTTGAACAATTCTGAAAAAGACCTTCTGTGAATTCATTCATATCTAAGGGAAGCGAAACATTTTCCAAAGATGTACAACCTGAAAACATATAAGGAGAAAGTTTTTTTAGGTTTGAAGGAATCTTGATTTTTTTAACAAAGGCATTATTCATAAACAAACCGTCTCCAACAGTATCTGCGGAATCCGGTAAAGAAATTGATTCACATTTACATTCTGAAAATGCCTCTTCCTCAAAAGCATGAGCACCAAAAGGCACCCTGCCCGTAAAAGGAACGGAAGCAGAAGAATCAACGCCTACTACTGTCTTCAAATCCTCGGTATAAATAAGACCATTCTTCTTTATATAATCACTCATACTACTATTTTAGTCCATAATTGCCATAATCGCAAACATTAATTAAAAAAAAACGGCTGCAAATGAACATCTGCAACCGTTTCCTGTAATTTTTATAAAGTCCGCTTCAAAGCGTTATTAATCTGCAAGGCATGCATCCAAGTCAGCTTCAATCTTTTTGCGATCAAGATGCTTTCCGATAATTACCATCTTAATCATGCGGTCTCCGACTTTTTCATCCCAGTCTTTTTTCATTTCCGGCTGTTCACGGAGAACTCTTTCCTGTTCACGTTTAGGGCAGCTTGCAAGCCAGTTTCCTGAATAACCTGCCTGAATCTGTCTTCCTGAAGTTTCAAGAACATACGCCATATCAGTTTCATCACTGAACCAGACAACACCTTTTGAACGGATGATATTTCTTGGCCAGTTAGAAGCAAACTGATCAAGCTTTATGCGGTCAAACGGACGTCTTCTGTAATATACAAACGAGCCGATTCCATATTCATCTTCACTTTCGCCTTCATGTTTATGTTCATGATGGTGATGATGTCCGTGGTGCTCATGATCGTGGTCATCATCATCGTGGTCGTGATGATGTTCATGTTCTTCGTGCTCATGCTCTTCATGGTCATGATGATCATGCTCATCGTGATCATCATCGTCGTCATCATCTTCTTCTGCATCGTGTTCTTCCAATGCTTTTACCCAACCAGCAGAAGCATAAACAGTTTCAAAATCAAAACGGTCTGTACCAATAATTTCTTCAACAGGAACTTCACACTTTGTTGTTTCAAAAACTTTTACTGTAGGCTGAATCTTATTAATAACTGCACGAACCATTTTCATCTGTTCGTCGGTAACAAGGTCGCGTTTATTTACAATAAGAGTAGAACAGAATTCAATCTGCTGAATAAGAAGGGATTCGATATCTTCTTCATCGATATTTTCTTTAAGAAGTGATTTACCTTCATCAAATTCATCAACAAGGCGGCTTGCATCTACAACGCCTACAACATTATCCAGTTTTCCTATTTCAATCTGTTCAATTGCCTGCGCAATAGGCATCGGTTCACAAACACCGGAAGCTTCTATAAGAATATAATCAAATTTTCCAGTTTTCATGAGGTTTTCAATCTGCTGAACCATATCAGTTTTAAGTGTACAACAGATACAACCGTTTGTAAGAGGAACAAGGCTGCTTGAATCGGTAATCTGGGCTTCTTTTGAAATAAGCCTTTCATCAACATTAACTTCGCCAATATCATTTACAATGACAGCAACTCTGTATCCTTTCTGATTTGTAAGAACCCTGTTCAGTAAAGTTGTTTTACCTGCACCAAGGTAACCACACAGCAATGTAATCGGAATCTTTTTCTTTGCCATTTATAACTCCTATGCAAGCCCGCTGAAGGACTTAATTTTATCGAAAAGCATTTAAAAAACTGCAGACGCAATTTTTGATTATTCTTCTGTTTCTAATTTAATATAATAAAAAAAAGCGCAAACGAACAGTAAAAAAATATCAATCTTTCTTTTTTTATAAAAATTACATGGTATAATATTATAAAAAGCATCTTTTTTTTGGAGCTAAAAAATGCAGTGTATAAAATGTTCCACACAGCTTCCCGGCGAAGCAAATTTTTGTTTTAAATGCGGATTTCCCGTTGGCGATATAAAGGTATGCCGCTCTTGTCCTGAATGCGGAAATTCCTTAAGCAGCATAGACAAATTCTGTTCAAGATGCGGAGTGCCCGTACAGGTTATAAAAGAAGGCAGAGATTCACTTGAAACTCCATCGGAAAAACCTCGCGTTCAAATCGGAAAAACACCAAAACTTATTTTAGTGCCGGGCGGACAATTTGTAAGAGGCGGCGGCACACAGACAAGCCTTGTTACGCTCGTAAGTTTTTACATGGCAGAAGTGCCGGTTACACAAATGCAATATTCATGCGTGATGGGAAAAAATCCTTCAAAACTTTTAGGAGAAGACCGTCCTGTCGAAAGCGTAAACTGGTGCGAAGCAATCATCTACTGTAATCTTCTAAGCAAAATGAACGGACTTCAACCATGTTACAGCATTGGAACTACAACAGATTTAAGCGGCTTTGAAGCTTCTAGTCCTGTATGGAAAAGAATCGTATGTAATTTTGCATCAAACGGATTCAGACTGCCGACAGAAGCGGAATGGGAATATGCAGCGCGTGATGGAAAATCAAGCTGCACAAATCAGTATTCAGGAAGCTCAAAAATAAATTCTGTTGCATGGTACGGAGAAAACAGCGGAATTACGACACATTCAGTAGCAACAAAAGAGCCGAATGCGTTAAAACTTTATGATATGAGCGGAAACGTTGCAGAA
Organism: uncultured Treponema sp.; assembly: GCA_946628495.1. Lineage (GTDB taxonomy): Bacteria > Spirochaetota > Spirochaetia > Treponematales > Treponemataceae > Treponema_D. Next base: position 5,762 of record CAMOWQ010000102.1, read on the forward strand.
TGGTGCTGGGATTATTACGAGCCTACACTACCGACAGGCTCACTCACAAATCCACACGGCCCAAACATCGGCGAAATGCATGTAAAAAAAGGCGGCAGCTGGCTTGATGACGAACAGCAATGCACAGTTTTCTACAGAAGCGGCAGTGCTCCGAACGGTAAAAGCAGCAGTCTTGGATTCCGTGTATGCTGCAGTGCAATTGGAGAAACAATATAACTAAAGGTGTGCGAACTTACACAGGAGGAAAATAAATCATGACAATAACAGAAAACAAAAATGGAAATTCGCTTGAACTGATAATTTCCGGTCGTTTAGACACGACTACGTCACCAGAACTCGAAGCAAAATTAAAACATATTTCCCCTTATCCGCAGATTTTATATCTGAATATGCAGAACGTTCAGTATATTTCAAGTGCTGGATTACGCGTAGTTCTTCTTGCACATAAAATAATGCTGCCTACAGGCGGAAAAATGATAATAAAATCTCCGTCGGAATTCTGTAAACAGGTACTTTCTGCAACAGGCATGGACAGTATTCTAAGTGTAGAATAAAACATCTTATTCATAGCAAATGCATTCTGCTCTACCGGGAAGCTTTCTAAAAAACTTGTATTAAAAGATTTTCTTCTTAAAAGTCAGAATATTCTGTGAATTTTCATATCTATACGAAACTTCATCCATAAACTGTTTTGTAAGATAAATTCCAAGTCCGCCAATATTTCTCTCTTCAGCAGAAAGCGTAATATCCGGGTCAGGGCGTAAAAGCGGATTAAACGGTTTGCCAGAATCAGTGAACGAAACTTTTAATATAGAATCAGCATATTCACATTCGACCTTTGCGATGCCAGTTTCTTCATAAGCATAATGAGCAATATTCACAAAGATTTCTTCAACGGCAAGGTCAATCTGATTCATAACTGCTGCAGGACAATCTTCAGGCAAAACAGAATGGATAAAATCATTTACCGTTTGCAGGTTTTCATCAACAGCTTTAATTTCTATCTTCATCAGCCCGTCCTTTATACGCCATTTCAAGCATGGTTATATCATCAAATTGCGGCGAATCTTTTACAAATGCATTTATATCATTTTTTACAGCAGTAAGAATTTCACGCGAAGAAAGCCCTGTAGTTGTTTTCATAACAGCAAGAAGTCTTTCTTCACCATACAATTCTTCATCTGCATTTGTTGCTTCTGTTACACCGTCCGTATAAACAAAAATTCTGTCATTTTTATCAAGAGAAATCTGATGGCATACATAAGGCACCCCGTCCATTCCTGCAAGCATAAGGTTCGGCTTTGTCGTAAGATATTCAATTTTATTTTGATGAAGGATGAGCGGTGGAGTATGCCCTGCATTTGCAAATTTAAGTTCGCCAGTAGAAAGTGTAATAATTCCCATCCAGCAGGTAACAAAAAGACCTGATTCATTTCCTTCGCACAAAAGATTATTTACATGCATGAATATTTTTGCAGGATCAAGTTCATGAGCCGCCGTGTCTTTTAATAAAGTTTTCGTAATAACCATAAACAATGCCGCAGGAACGCCTTTACCGCTTACATCACCTACAACAATTGCAAAATGATCATCATCAATCATATAAAAATCGTAAAAATCGCCGCCAACTTCCTTTGCAGGTTCCATGGACGCAAATAGTTCCACTTCAGGATGATTTTCAAACGGAGGAAAAACACGAGGAAGCATCTCTGCCTGAATTTGAGTTGCAACATTAAGTTCTGCACCAAGACGTTCCTTTTCTGCAGTTGCATGTGTAAGGTCAGTGATGTAACGGTTCATGTCAGTACTCATTTTTTCTACAGAATGAGCAAGAGTTCCAAGTTCATCACGATTGTGTATTTTTTTGAGAATGCCTGAAAGTTCACCATGATGTTCTGCAAAATGAGATGTTTCGTAAGTAATAAAAACAACAGGACGAATTATTCCAAAATAAAGAATTAGCGCATAAATTGTAATAAAAAGAGCTGTAAGGATGATGGCATAAGAAATTACTGCACGTATAAATTTCCGTCTGTATGCTTTTACTTCGTGCATTGGTTTTACAACACTCATAATTGCACACACATTGCCTTTGGAATCATAAACAGGAACTGCGCTTGTTACATGTCCACCCGTTTTTTTGTATGAAAACATACTGTAAGTAATTCCTTTTTCAATTACATCCCGAAGCTTTCCAATATAATAGTCATCTTTTTTTTCGAGCGACTGAATTGTTCCAAATTCGATGATTTTACTGTTCTTTTCCTTTGAATTTACTGTATCAAAAATATACGTGCGGGATTTATAATCTGGAGAGATAATAGTAGTATAAACATAAACAAGTTCCGCAGATTCTGTTATTGCAACAAGTTTATCATTTGTTTCGTGCCATTCTTCATCTATACCGTTTTCAATCCACTTATTAATACTATCGCCATTTACATAAGTAGAAGCAGTCCAGGCAAACTGTTCGGTAACCGTACCGTAAACATCTTCAAGTTCTTTCATAAATTCGCGGTAACCCGTATAACTGTTTACAAGACACATCAGACAGCCAAAGAAAACAGTACCAATTATTAACTCAAGACCAAGAATTGAAATGCGGAAGTTTTTACTATTTTTCGAACACCCCATATAGAAGCCCCCAGAAAAATCATAAGCATGATTTAAAATAGAATCCAAGAATTCTTTTTTAATTTTTCTCTAAATAATTATACCACACAACCTTAATTCCTTTAAAAAAAAAGGAGGATTTTTTTAAATGAAAAAAATCGTTGGAATTGTTG
>CAMOWQ010000103.1 GCA_946628495.1 uncultured Treponema sp.
ACAGCCGAAATCTCGCATGAGCTGTATACGTGCTTTTACAATGTATGCTGCTTTTCCAAAATCTCCGACGTATCGCAAACCGTGATAACTTTCGTCCGGTTCAACCATGTCTGCAAATTTCCCGGTTTTTTTGTAGGCTTCTTCCCAGTTAAAGTTTCCAGAGTCTACAATACAGCCGCCGCCTTGAATTGCGTGTCCGTCCATGTATTTTGTTGTTGAATGAACGACAATGTCTGTTCCCCATTTAAAAGGATTGCAGAGAACTGGTGTTGCAAAGGTGTTGTCTACAATAAGTGGAATAAAATTATCGTGAGCTGCTTTTGCCCAGGTTTCAAAATCAAAAACCGTAAGTGCAGGATTTGCAATTGTTTCACCAAAAATACATTTTGTATTTGGCTTGATTGCAGCGCATATTTCATCGTAAGAGGCATTTACATCAACCCAGATACATTCAATTCCGAGCTTTCTAAGTGTAAAGCCAAAAAGGTTTATTGTTCCACCGTAAATTGAAGAAGATGCAATAAAACTGTCGCCGGCAGAACAGAGATTTAATATTGAAAGGAGACTTGCAGCTTGACCAGAAGACGTGAGCATACATCCAATTCCACCTTCCATATCAGCTATCTTTTTTTCAACCGCGTCACAAGTAGGGTTTGCAAAACGTGAGTACATAAATTCTGTAGGTTTATCGAAGAGTGCCGCAACATGATCACAGGAATCGAATCTGTAAGTTGTACTTTGAATGATTGGAATAGTTCCAGGTCCACCGTTTTCAGGCTTATATCCGCTGTGCAGGACTTTTGTTTCAATTTTCATAGAAGCCTCCGTAAGGTAAATTCATTTTGTTGAATTTCTGATTTTTGATTATTTTATAGATAATAATAGCAAATTTCTTATATTTTCTCTAGTGTGATGAATGTTTCTGTACAGGGAAGCTGGAGAACGGAATGTATGCCGGTAGAGGGCAGTATCATGTTTTTTTCTTGTGTGGGATTTTTTTTGTTCTTGCTGCACCTATCAGAGAAAACCCCTATTTTTTGATTTTTAATATGTCTTAGATAATTAAATTCTTGTAAGTATAGGAATCTGTAATATAATTATATTAATAACAGAAACGATTTATATTAAAAAAATTCGATAATTAGTTAAAAACTGATTAAAAAGTCTAAATATCAAAGTTTTTTGTCTAATTTTTGGAGTTTTTTGAATATGAAGCCTGTTTTATAATGTGTTATACAAAAATTAGGAGGATTCATTAAAAATGAAAAAATTATTGAATGCAGCAGCAATGCTTCTCGGATTGGGACTTGCTCTTACAGGTTGTGCTTCTGGAGGAAGCTCAAAAGGACCAACTTCAGTTCATCCACGTTCTTATACGTTCGATGTATTTGATGGTGGAGAAACTCTCAATTTGGTATTCAACCAGTATGGTCCTAACTATCAGGTAACTCCATACTTCACATCTTTCGTAAAGAAGGATAAGCCAAAGGCTGGTGATACAGTTACTTTCAAAATGAAGGCAACATCTGATGTAGACCTTCCACTTCTTCTTGTTTATCCTGGATCAACATCTCCAAGCTGGACAAACCTTTGTGACGAATCAATCGTATTTGCAGAGAACGTAGTTGCTGGCGAACCATTTGAATGTGAAGCATCAATCGTTCTTACACACGATATGGGTGGAGACTTCATCCTTTGTATGCAGTATGACAACACAGATCAGGAAGTTAAGACTGGTGGTCCTTGCAAGCTTACTCTTGAAAGAGTTTGTGAATCTACAGATACAACAAAAGAAGTTCCTGCTACACCACATGTTTCTGAAGTAACAGTTGACTTGTCTAAATATGCAGCATTCTGCCAGATTGAAACTAACCACCCTTGGGAAAATGGTGTTCAGAACATGGCTGTAATTGCTAACTATCAGACAACTCCAGAAGTAACAAAAGCTTATGGTGATGATCTTCCACAGCCAGGTGATACACTCCATGTTGTATGGAAGGCTGTATCTGATATCGATATCGAAAGAATTTACTGCCGCCCTGTAGACTGCTCTTCTGCAGCTAACTGGTGGAAAGAATTGACAGACCCAGATTGGGAAGCTCAGGATGAAACAATGACTCTCGTAGAAAATGTTCAGGCTGGCGTTCCATTCGAAGCATCTATGGATATCGTTTATACACAGGCTCCTGTAGCTCAGGTTAACCTCTGCCTCTGGTATGAAGTTGGTCAGGGTGATGGTCCTGCAATCCTTAAGCTCGTAAGAGACTAATTGATATTCTGAACGGTTGAATAAACCTTAAGAAAGAACCCGTAAGATTGATTAAATCCTACGGGTTTTTTTTATGCCTTAAGAAAGTTTTTTCAATCCAAAAAAAAAGGCTGAGTCAAGGTTTTAAGCAAGGTATGATTTGACCAGAGTAATTTTTATGAAAGTTTTATAAAAATCAGTTTTTGTTTTAAAAAAACTTTCTTGTATTTTATCCTTTTTTTTTTGTTTGCTTAAATCATTACAGAATGATTAGCGGAGAGTTTGTTTTCGGATCTTTTTTTGTAATATCTGATTCTGAAAAATTTTGTAATTCTATAAGTGTTCCAGATTTTAACTCATCATTTTTTGTTCCATCGCTTTGAATTAATGTAAGTCCCATTTTTGAACATGCATAGCAGCCTTTCTGATTTTTAGGCAGTGAAAAAATGTCTGATGTTATGCGGAGTTTTAGTGTGTCAGATTTTTCTGTTTTGGTACCGGTTCCTGTTATGGATAAAAATGAAAGTGTTGCCCTTTCTTTAGGAAGCTTTGCTGCTTCGGAAAGTTTTTTTAGAGATGCAGGTGCTTCGTCGGTAGAGAATGCGAAGTTGCACCATTTTTCGCTGCTGCCGGTAAATGCCTTGAATCCGTTCATCGGGCATTCTGCAGCGTGCGGGCATGGAGTAGCAATCGTTTTTCCGGCATTTATAAAGCGTTCGCGTAAAAGTGAAAGTGTACGCGCTGATTTTGGAACTCCCGGTTCAACTAGAAGAAGTTTTGCGTCTTCGGAAGAATAGGCGGTAAGTTTTTCGTAATACTGTTTTGTTTTAAATTCCGGCGGCATTGAATTTGCCTGATCAACCTCGTTAAGCATGTTTGCACAGGTTATAAAGCTGCATTTTTCTTTTATAGTTGTTCCAAAACTTCCTTTTACACGGATAATCTTCCATGGTTCGGCATTTTCGGGAGCTGTTCGGGCTGCAATTGAAAGATATATGTCTTCTCCAAGAGACATGCTGTTTGCTGAAATGTCGAGACAGTACCAGGTAAGCTTTAGTTTTCTTAATTCAGGACGTGCTAACCAGAGAGCGGTAATAACTGTAAGAGGCCCGCTTCCAATATCAAGACATGTGCAGGCAGTCTCTGGAAAACTTTCTGCCGGCATATTGGAAAAAAGTCGCGAAAGCCTGACAAGATTCCACCACGTATAATAACGGACGTAAGATATCAGCTGAATTTTTTCGTTCATGTAGCCGAGTCTGCGTTCCGAACGTTCATCTGTAAGTTGATGTGATAAACTTCTTATATTGTCGGGAAGCTGTTGTCTTTGTTTTGAGTTAAGCGGGTGTATGCCCTGTACGATTTCATCAAAATTTTCGAGGATTTTTTTTGATTCTTCAGGAATTCTGTTTGTTTCAAAAAGCGGCGTTGAAATAAACTCAATGCGTTTTTTCTTCTCATCATATTGGCTGTGGAGTGGGGAACGTGCGTTTTTTTGACGAGAATTTTTTTGTTCTGACTGTTTTCCTGATTTTATGTGATTTTTATCATCTTTTTTTACATGAGAAGATTTTTCAGAAGTTTTTTTTGTCGTTTTTTCTGCTTTCTGATGTTTCTTATAGAATTTATCATAGAATTTTTCAGGCATTTTTATGTCCTTTTACAAGAAAGTAAATTTCGGAAAGAATTTGCTGGCATTCCCTTATCTGGCTGATGATTTCGATGTTATTTTGAACGCATTCTGATTCTTCAAGTATCTGTTTGCCGGCACCTTCCGTCGTAAATTTTTTTTCGGTGATAAGATATTTTATTCTAAAAACAAGTTCCAGTTCTCGCTGAGAATAAATCCTGCGACCGCCCGTATCTTTTTGTGGAATGAAGCCGGGAATCGTTTCTTCCCAATATCTGAGGACATGTGCTTTTATGCCAGTTAATTCTTCAATTTGTCCGATTGTATAGGTCATGTCTGGTATTCCGGCTCCTTGTTATAAAATTCCGCAAAATGGTTTTATGATTTTGCCTTTATTTTGCAGAATTTCTGTTTTCCCATTTTTGACGGCTTCCTTTCATTTCTATCTGAACAGGAATTTTGTCAAAACCTAAATCTTCGCGGATTCTGTTTTTGAGATATGTAAGATATGTTTCCGGTACTACATCAGGGCGGCTTGCAAATATTAAAAACGATACAGGATTTGTTGAAGTTTGCGTCATGTAGCGAATCTTGAAATTTGCAGTTCGGCTTGCAGGCGGCGGATATCTGTCCAGCCAGTCGTGCAGTGCGTTGTTCAAGGATGCAGTTTCAATTTTCTTTGTAAGCTGTCCGTAAAGTTCAATTGTTGTAGACATCAGCTCTTTTATGCCTTTACCTTCGAGTGCACTTAACGGAATAATTGGAGCAAAATCCATATGGGCAAACATAATGTTCATCCATTTTTTTACATCCTTAACGGCTTTCTGTCCCTGTTCGTCTTTTAAATCCCATTTATTCAAAACAAAGATGATTCCCCGTCCTTTTTCGTAAGCGAGTGCACAGATTTTTTTATCCTGTTCGGCAAGTCCTTCGATTGCATCAATCATGAGGAATACAACATCGCAGTCGTCCAGAGTTTTGATTGCCCTGTTTACTGAATAATATTCTACATCATCATGAACGCGGGCTTTTCGACGGATTCCTGCAGTGTCCAGTACCTTGAACTGTCTTCCTGCGTATGTAAATTCGCCTTCGACAACATCACGGGTTGTTCCTGCATAATCGCAAACAATTGAATTTTCTGTATGAGTAAGGCGGTTTGAAAGAGTCGATTTTCCTGTATTTGGTTTACCGAGAATTGCAATTTTTATAGGTCTGTCGTTTGAAAGCAGTTTTGTCTTAGAAAAATCGCAGCGGCTATAGATTGTGTCAGTAAGTTCTGAAATTCTGTCGCCATGTTCTGCTGAAATTAAAATCAATTTTTCAAAGCCGTATTGTGCGTAATTCCAGGCTTCGTGTTCGTTGCGGCCGCCTTCGGTTTTGTTTACGGCAGCAATCAGTTTATTCCAGTAAGGGCGCATTTTTAAGATAAATTCTTCATCTTCGCCGGTTATAACGCCTGCTTCCAGAAGTAATATGACAACATCAGCTTTCTGAATCATGTTGAGGGAACGTTCTACAACGTAATCATCAAGCTCTGCTTCTTTTGTGCCTGTATCGCGTGTAAGTTTGTATCCGCCTGTATCAACCAGATGAACAGGCTTACCGTTAATAAATGCCGTTGCTTCAACAGGGTCGCGTGTAACACCAGGCTGGTCGTTTGTGATTGCAATTCTTCTATGAAGAAGCCTGTTAAATAGAGTAGATTTTCCAACGTTTGGTCTTCCTGCAATTACTACAAGAGGAAGTCCTTCGTATTTTGCATCCGGGTCTGCCGGTAAATCTTCCTGAGTGCCGTCTGAGTCTGAAGTTTTGTCGTCATCAAAATCAATAAAATCAGGCATTTCGTCAGACTGCCCTGCATTCTGAAATTCTTCGGTTTCGTTCTGAATCTGCTCTTTTGGTTTTGAGAAGTCTGGTTTTGATTTTTTCTTTGCCATAAGATTCCTTATTTTAATCCTAGTCCGTAATATCCTGCTGAGTATACATAATTTGCGTAAAAATTACAAAGTATGCAGATGCTTTGCAGAAATTGCTTCCAGTTCCTGAATTGTAAAACGGGAAAGAACATCCTTGGTGTTGGAAATAAGTTTTGGGCTCATACTTAAGTTTCTGATTCCCATTCCTGCTAAAACCATGACAGAATCAGTTGCGCCTGCCATTTCACCACATACAGAAAGAGGAATGCCGCCGTTTTCTGCTGCAGTGATGGTTGTTTCAATAAGCCTTAGAACTGCAAGACTGAATTCATTATACAAATCTGCAACATGCGGATTTTCTCTGTCTATGCCGAGTGTATATTGTGTAAGGTCGTTGGTTCCAAGACTGAAAAAGTCGCTTTCTTTTGAAAGACAGTCTGAAATTATTGCGGCTGCGGCTGTTTCAATCATTATCCCTACAGGAACATCTTTTTTGTATGGAATTTTTTCAGAATCGAGTTCATCCTGAACTTCCTTAATAAGTTGTTTGCATTTTACAACCTGTTCAAGGCTTGTAATGAGCGGAAACATAATCTGAAGGTTTCCGAAAACGCTCGCTCTGTATAATGCGCGGAGTTGTGTTTTTAAAACATTCGGATATTCAAGGCTTAATCGGATTGCACGAAGTCCCATAAGTGGATTTTTTTCTTCAATCATAGGAATATCTACGGAATTGATAAGTTTATCACCGCCGGCATCGAGGGTTCGGATAGTAACGGGTTTTCCTTCCATAAGTTCAAGAACAGTTTTATATGCGTCGAACTGATTCTGCTCGCTGAACGATCTTGCGGCAGCATTTAAGGAGGCTCCGCCCTGACTCATATAAAGAAATTCCGTTCTGAAAAGACCTATTCCGTCTGCACCTTCTGCTTTTGCAACAGCGGCTTCTTCGGGTGTACCGATGTTTGCCATAAGTTTAAAAAGGGTTCCGTCTTTTGTAACGGCAGGTTTTCCAAGAAATTTTCTGAGTGAAAGTTTGTGCTGATAGTTTTCGAAGATTTTTGTTTTGTATTCTTCTATTGTATCGCGGTCCGGACTTGCTAAAACTTCCGCGGATTTTCCGTCTATGATGACAGTTTCTCCGTTATTAACTTTTTTGTTGATGTCATCAAGGCCTACAACCGTCGGAATGCCGTAGTTTCTTGCAAGAATTACAACGTGACTTGAAACACCGCCTTCTGTAAGACCGAGGCCTGCAATTTTTCTTTTTGAAAGGATAATTGTGTCGGCAGAACTAAGTGAATTTGCAAGTATGACTACACCGTCTGGAACAGAGTTTATATCAAAAGGATGAATGTCGAGCATTTCGTCAAGAACCCGGTCAAAGACATCGGTGATGTCCTGTGCACGTTCTGAAAGATAATAGTTTCCAGATTGACGGAGCTTTGTTGCGTATTCTTCGGCTTTGAACTGAACGGAATATTCAATATTAAAAAGTTCTTTTTCGTAAAAATCGTGAATTTCCTGAACAAAAATAGGATCCTGCAGCATAAGGATGTATGTTTCGTAAACTTCTCGCTGAATTTTATCGCGTTCGTCTGTCTGCGAAAGAGTGTCCAGATGTTCTGAAAGCTGGCATGTTACAATTTGAACTGCCATTTCAAAACGTTTCCATCCTTTATTTAAATCGTCGAGTTTTATATGATGCTGTGAAATTGCCCTTTTTACAGGCTCCGGAATAACAAAAGCTGTGCCGATTCCAATACCGTCGGCTGCGGGAATACCAAGAAAAACTTCCATATAAAGTGATTATATCATAGTTTGCAGAATATGTTTAGAAATAATTGATACTTGCGGCATGTTGCCCTGAACATGTTGCCGATAAAAGCTGTTTTCTGTATAATCAGTTTATGAAAGTTGCAATTTTTTTCGGTTCTAAGTCCGACAAGGACACCATGAAAAAGGCTGCCGATGTTCTTACAGAATTCGGTGTGGATTACAAGGCATATATCATTTCTGCCCATCGTGCCGGGGCTTTGCTCAAAAAAACAGTTGAAGAAGTTGAAAAAGACGGTTGTCAGGTAATTATTGCCGGCGCAGGTCTTGCAGCAGCTCTTCCAGGCGTAATTGCAGGAATTACTACATTGCCAGTTATCGGTGTTCCGCTTGAATGCGTAAGCGAAAAATCAAACGGGCTTGGCGGAATGGACGCATTACTCAGTATTGTGCAGATGCCTCCTCAGATTCCGGTTGCAACGGTTGGAATTAATTCTGCCAAAAATGCAGCTTATCTTGCGCTTCAGATTCTGGCTTTGCAGGATAAGGAATTGGCTGGCAAATTAAAGGACTTTAGAAAGAAGCTTGCGGACGAAGCAGAAACTAGTGGTATTGATATTAAATTCTAAAACAATGCGTTAGCGATGTGAAGGGCGGCGAAGCCGTTCCGTAGTGGCGGTGGTTGAGCTTGTCGAAACCACCAGAACGAAGGAATGAAGCGATAGCGGAACCCGGAACGTAGCGACCCGAGCGAAAGCGAGGGGAACGCCCAAATATATAGGAGCAAATCATGGCATCTTACAAAGAATCAGGTGTAGACGTAGAAGAAGGTTACCGTGCGGTAAATAAGTACAAAGAACATGCAAAACGCACTGCAATTCCAGGACTTTTGACAGGACTTGGCAGTTTTAACGGTATGTTCGAGGTTCCAAAGGGATACAAGAATCCTGTAATTGTAAGTGGAACAGACG
>CAMOWQ010000104.1 GCA_946628495.1 uncultured Treponema sp.
TTATGAGAATACTCATATACAAAGTTATATAAATCATCATTTATTATTAATGCACGAACCACATCGCCTACAGAATCACTTGTTATGGAAACTCGTACCATAGGATAGTATCGCTTAAATGAATCTTCATTTGTTTTTATGTCCTTAAATATCTTTCTCCAATCTGAGTCACGTAATAAGAAGCTACGATTTTGTTCAACAAGAAATTGACATCGATCTTTAGAAGATTTGTTCATCAATTCTGTAAACTTTTCTTCTTTAAGAGTCGTCTCCATAAATTTAAAATAATCTATCATATTCTTTAGTAAATTAGTTTCTATTGTATTTTCTTTTGAATAAAACAAAAGATACTCTGAACTTGGAATATCAAATTCCTTTTCATTTTTTGCAATTTTGTTTGCCTTGTTATCTAACATTTTGGTTAGCATTTCTGAATCATCTTTTTCATCAGGACTCTTCTTTTTTTCTTCCTCCAAATAATTATCAATAACCTTATCTGTATCAGAATAACCTTTCAATTCATCTTTTAGAATTTTCCGAACTTCTTCTATAGGAAGATATATATTTACCTTATGATTTTTTGCACCTGCAAAAATAAACTGTGCCAAATACGTATAAATACTGTAAGGCTGCTCTTCCTCCTGATTAATATCAAGCCTATCCTCTGTATTTTTTTCCTTTAAATATATTTTTGTATCTAAAATCTTTCTAATAAAAGTCTCATAGTAATTTTCTTTATTATCTTTATCATCATCATCCTTACCATCTTTTTTTTGATTATTCTGGAAGTTTATCAAACTACATATTGTTCGTAAATCAAAGCCTAGCTCCAGGAATTCTTCTAATTTTTCTGAGAAACCAATACTATCAACAGGATACTCATTTAATGTTTCCTTAATATAATTACAACAAACTCGTTTGGAAAAATGTTCTCTTATAAAATCACCTAATTCAATATTTTCATTTCCTAAATACAAGTAATTAAATAGCACTAATTTTTCTTTTTCAGTAATATTCAGTTTTGAGATGCGTTCACTTAATCGATTTGCTTCACATCTTGCTGGAATATCTATTGGAGTTTTTAAAATTGAATTTGCTATTTCAACTGCTTTTCTTAATTGACCTTTTGTAATATCACCCTCTACAAACGCTTTATCTTTTAATCGAGATTCTACCATACAGCAAACTGCAAGAAGATACATATGATACGGCTCGCCTTGAGTTTTATTTCCAAAAATATCGTATGTTTGATTGCATAACTCTTCTTTCCAATCGTGATTTGTACATTGAGGCAAACTAGCTAAAAAAGCATCGCCAGCATTTTCATTATATTCTGTAACAAGTTCTCTTGGAAAAAAATGGCACTCTGCGATTTTTAATGTTTCGTAATCACCAAAAGCTTCCCAGCCAATTTCCTTTTTATTATTACTGTCATAAGAAAACTCATGCTCTTTCGTTCGCACCAGACAATTGATTTTTATACCATCAATTGATTTATTTTCTTGCCATTCTGCCAGCGGTAGTTTTTTTATCATTTCAAGGCTTTCTAAATATACAGATGCCCATTCTTCTTTTGTAACCGATTTCGAAACATGCAGATTTACAAAGATTCCCATAACTTATACCTTTTTGGAGTTATAACACAATCATCATGTGCCACAATATAAATCATCACCCAAGTACATTCTTAAAAATCTGAAAATTCGATTCATCGCGTGGTGAGCAGTAGACTGCAAACTCAATCACCTTGAACGCATGTACATATTCGGCGAGAATATTTTTGTATGCCTGTACAACAACTTCCGGTTTGTTACGAAAGGCACCGCAACCAAAGGCTCCTAAAATCACTACGTCGTTACCGCCAGCCACAGCAACGTCTAAAATTCTACGTCCACGTTTTTCATGTAAAGTCTGCAAATCTTTATCACTGATTTTTATAGAAGTATTTCCGTCACCGCTATTATAACGATTGCCCGGTTGTTCACGAAGATTCGGGGCAGCACAGGTAATGACGTTTACTTTCTGCCATGCTGTCTCTTTCATCAATTGAGGATGTGATGTGTCAGATTTGAAAATCACAACATTTGGTGTGTAAATGATATCATCATTATGAAGAGGATTTCTTGCCTTTCTATGAGGAAGATAAAAGCCCTTCAGATTTGAATCTATTTCAAGATTAAAATAAAGAGTTGAACAGCGGCAAAGACATTCTTCCTGCGCACTCGAACCATTTACAACTCCACCACCAGGGTTTGAAGCCGATGCAAAATTGAGAACTGCAACTTCTGTCTCGTTGTTACAATAGGCACTTGCCGCTTCAAAAGTTCGTTTTTTTGAAACAATAATCTGCGCCTTTTCTTCAAAACGATTTTTAAAAGCTGATAATTCCGTTACATTCATTACAGTTTCAACAGAATCATTTTCTAGAATAAGTTTCTGTGCTGCACGGCTCGCCTTTATTGCAGATTTCAATGTTTCATTTTTTGAACAAATATCAACTGTATTTTCAAATATTTCTATATTATCTTCACGCGTATTAAATCCCATAATTTAACTCCTCCCAATATTTTAGCACACAAATGCACCAAGAACATTAAATTAGAACTTTAATAATTCACACAAGAATTTCTAATTCCCATAATTCAACTGCAATTTAGCAAAAAAATCTTCTAATAAATAGCGGGAATCTATATCGGTGTAGATTCGTACCAACGGATTTCCTTTACCAAAACAAGAAGAAGTATCCTCGTTGATAAATGGCGCTTCATGCTCAATATAGTGGCCGCAATCAGGATTCAAAGCTACTCCAATTGCAGGGGAATCACCGAGAGACCAGCTTTCGCCTTTTGTCCAGCCGGCTGATGGAGAGTTGTTATAGGTAATCATATTTTCAAAAAGATAACGGCCGATTTTTCCGCAAGGCAAAACTTTCTGCTGAAGTTCGGCAAGCCCCACTGTAATTGTTACATAAACGTTAGAAGGAATGAGCCACAGATTTTTTGCATGACTCAAGACATAATTTGCCGCAGCTACATCATTTCCGGAATTAAATTCACGCCATGGAATTTCAGCAAGGCCATGAGTTCCAATCCAGACAATTGTCATACGGTTCAAAATTTCAGGGCATTTTTTAATAGCAACCGCAACGTTGGTTATTGCCCCCTGACACAAAACAAAAAGCGGAGCTTCATCTTCGTGCATTGCCTCTTTAATCAAAAAATCTACGGCAGGAGAAACGGCCTCTGCGTCAGCTTGCGACTCCCCGGAGTTTGCCTTCTCAAAATATCCCGCAACCATTGCCCCCGTCTCTCCCATAAAAACCGGAACATCTTTTATATCCATAGCATCAAGAATTGTACATACTTCATCGTAACTACGATGAACAGAACCTTCCGCAGCAAAATGTTCTGTAAGAATTCCTTTTACCATTAGTTTTGGACTCATCAAAGCCTGAGCAATTGCAAACGGGTCATCTGCTTCACAGGCAGCATCGGTATCAATAATCACACGCAGTTTTTTGTACTGCGGAACGTCAAAGAGCAATTTTGATTTCATACTTTAATTATAGAAAAATCCGTTTTTATTAGCAATTCTTACTCCAACTGAAACACCTGTTCTCCGTCCAAAAGAAGCAGTTGAACCGACGTAAGATAAATCAAAAAAAAATTGTTTTTTTTATACAGGGTTCTTGTATTACAAAAAAGAATTCGCTAATATATTTTCAATGACTAAAGAAATTTTGTACTATGCATTTTCATTTTTCTCATTTTTTGCCTTTTATTATTGGTATTCATGTAAGTGTGCGAATGCGGAAAAATGGAATAGCGTTGCATAGTATAATAAATACAATGCAGATACAAAAAAAGCGGTTCTATCTTTCCAGATAGGACCGTTTTTTTTTTACATGCAGTAAATCTGCAGAAGGAGTTTTTCATCATGAAAATTGCATACAGCGGAATCGAAGGAGCATTTGCCTACATTGCAGCAAAAAGAATCTTTCCAGACGATACTCTTGTTTCTTTTGACGATTTCCGTTCTGCATACGAAGCAGTAGAATCAGGAATTTGCGATTATGTTGTTCTTCCCATTGAAAACAGTTATGCAGGCGAAGTCGGACAGGTAAGCGACTTAATGTTTCAGGGAAATCTTTTTCTTAATGGTGTTTACACGCTGAACATCATACAGAATCTTCTTGGCATAAACGGAAGCACAATGCACGATATAAAACGCGTAATAAGCCATCCTCAGGCATTAAAACAGTGTGCAGATTTTCTACAGGCAAGCGGATACGAAATAACGGAAGCCGTCAATACTGCCCGTGCCGCTAAACAGGTTTCAGAACTTGGTGATAAATCTATCGCGGCAATTGCAAGTAAGGAAACCGCTGAACTATACGGACTTACAATCTTAAAGGAATGCATTAACGGTATGCAGGACAATTCAACACGCTTCGCCGTTCTTTCACGCGATGAAAATCATCATTTATTCAAAAATCAAAAAACTATAGTAATAATGTTCACCGTAAAAAACGAAGCCGGTGCACTTGTAAAAGTTTTGAATAAGCTGGGTGAATTCGGTTTTAACATGACGGTAATCAGAAGCCGCCCTTTAAAAGGACTTGCCTGGAGTTATTATTTTTATGTTGAAGCCGAAGGTGAATACGGAACTGCAGAATGGAATCAGATGATTCTTGAAATGAACTACCGCTGCGACAAACTGAAAGTCCTCGGACGTTTTTAATATTATAAAGCATACAATTTACTTAAATGTAATTAAAATAACAGGAGAACCAAAATGAATATGGAATTTGAAAGAAAACTTGCAATCCCTGCAGAAGTAAAGGAACAGTTTCCGCTTACAGGCAATGTAAGTAAAATTGTTGAAGAAAAAAGAGCTGAACTCAAGGCAATTTTTGAAGGACGCATGAATAAAATGCTTCTTATTATCGGACCTTGCTCTGCAGACAGAGAAGATGCCGTCCTTGATTACATGAGCCGCCTTGTTCCCGTACAGGAAAAGGTAAAAGACAAAATCATGCTTGTTCCTAGAATCTATACAAACAAGCCGCGAACAACAGGTGCCGGTTACAAGGGAATGCTTCATCAGCCTGATCCAAATGCAAAACCTGATTTATTCAAAGGAATTGTTGCCTGCCGTCACCTTCACATGAAAGCCGTAGAACAGACCGGCATGATTTTTGCAGATGAAATGCTCTATCCAGAAAATCATAAATATCTTGATGATATTCTGGGCTATGTTGCAGTTGGAGCTCGTTCTGTTGAAGACCAGCAGCATCGTCTTACAGCAAGCGGCATCGAAGTTCCAGTAGGAATGAAAAATCCAACAAGCGGCGACTATTCTGTAATGATGAACGCAATTATGGCAGCTCAGCATCCGCATACATTTATTTACAGAGGATGGGAAGTTCATTCACAGGGAAATCCACATTGTCATGCAATTCTCCGCGGTTCTACAAACAAGCACGGCAATCATCTTCAGAATTATCATTACGAAGACCTTGTTCTTCTCTGCGATGCCTACGATGCACGGGATTTAAAAAATCCTGCCGTAATCATCGATACAAACCATTCAAATTCAAACAAAAATCCGTTCGAACAGCCTCGAATCGTTATGGACGTTTTGAATTCATGCCATCACAACGAAAGAATTTCTAAACTCGTTAAAGGCTTCATGATTGAAAGCTATATCGAAGACGGATGCCAGAAAATTGAAGAAGGAATTTACGGAAAATCAATAACAGACCCATGTCTCGGCTGGGAAAAAACAGAAAAATTGATTTACGATATTGCAGATAAAATCTAAATCAGATTTCCAAACCATATTGTTTTTCTTTTAAACATCGAGCAAAATCCTATATTTCACATAAATTCACGAAATGAAATATAGGATTTTTTATATCCGAAAAAAGTGTTGATTTGAATTTACATTCGTAAAAAACAAACTATGCTAATTATAAAGTAGAGATTGATGAATCTAAAAAATGTAAGTTCGCAACTTTATGGAATAAAAAAGATTTTCTAAAATTGCCGGAATCAGATGGAAATTGGAAATGGCTTACAGTATCGGAAGCCTATGATACTGTAAAATCACACAATTGGCACTTTTATACTGGTGGTAATTTTATTGAAACTTACAAAGCAGCATTTTAATTGAATGAATCTCTTAATGCCCCAACCGATGAAAGGGCAATTTTATACTTTGTAGGTAAAGAAAAAGGAATTTCTTGGGGTGTTGTTGATACTGTAGGTAATACTGTTGATACAGTAGGTAATACTGTTGATACAGATGTTCATTCTGTAAATAGAGAAAGAAAACTTGCAAATTTTCTTTTAGGAGCTATAAATGAATCAGAACTTTCTGATTCCGATTCATTTTTCGGAAACAAAGAGGATTTAATTCAAACCCTTAAAAATAATCTTGCTGACTACAAGACCATTAATGCTTAGTTGGCTTTATTCCTTTCGTTTGCATCCAAGGGGAAAGTGCATCTTCTATTTTTATGTTGTCTATCCCGTGTAATCCGTGAACTTCTTCTCTTTTGTATGCACCATCGTGTGCACCTATTGCATTAGTAATTATTGTATAAACAGTATGTGAATGTTTGTGTGTATGGTCTTGAACGCAGTCCATCTGTGGCACAAGTTCAGAACCTTCTTCAATAAATGAATCTGCGCTGGGTCCTTCTGACGTTTCTAATCTTCGTAAATGTAGTTTTAACATACTTAATTAGCACGTTAATATTTAAAAGGTTAGTCTATCAACCGTTTTTACGGACATAGCAAATCTTATAAAAGATTATGTTAAACTACATGGATTTTCAACAGACTTTATTACAAATGATACTATTTTCCAATTGCTGATTGTAATTCTCTGTTTGCTTTTTTCAAAAATCTCATTTATCTTTTGAACTTTCTCTTGTGCTAGTATTAAACAATTTTTTAATCTGATAAATATTTGTTATTTTCATAGAATCATTAACAAAAACTCCTTTTTTGATTTTTTTCTGCAATATTACACTATAGATGATAAAAAACGGATACGAATTTAACATTACAAAAGGTTATTCTCTGCTCAATAAAATATTGATTACGAAACAGCATGGTTGCAGCATAAATTTCGCCGTTTCCAAAAATTTCAGCAGCAAATCAAAAAGTAGAATTATTTCAGCCTATAACAATTATCTGAATTTCGTACGGAAACAAAAAGATTGCCCTAAAAAATTCAGAAAAAAAAGCATGATAAAATTTAAAATCAAAAATGAAAGATTTTTTAAAAGGAGATTTACAAACTGCATGAAAAAAAACACGATAAATAAATATCAGGAAAAACAATTTATTCTTTTAAACACAAAAACAAATTCTTGCAACAAAATTTTTGCCTATAACAGACAGCAGAATCTAATTCTTGATAAATTTTATACAAAAGCAACCGGCATTCTAATTATTTCTTCAATGAATAAAGAAAGAATTTTCTATAATTATATAAGGAGCAATTATTCACAAAATGAAAAAATATATGAATTTAACATGATGAATAATCGAAAATATGAATTACAGAATTTTATTAATAAAAAAATCCTTATAAAAACTTCACATGCCGAAATCTCAGCTATACTTTTAATGCTGCTTGATTGCGGGCTGACAGCGAAACAGATAGCAGAAAATCTTACTGGTATTATTTTTCAGGATATGAATATTTACAAAAACAAGAAAAGTCTTTTTGCAGACATAGTACTACCAAATAAAAATACAATATACAAACTTGATTATCCAGAAATTTATTCAGAAAATGAAATGAAAATCGAATCATTTTTTGAGCATTATACAAATTTCAGTGACATATTAAAAAGAAATCTTATTATTTCTGAATATAAAACGGATAACATACAAAATGACATACAATTATAAATTCGAATATTTTAATCTCTGCTAATGTAGCTTGTATAGTCTTCTTTGCGTAATAGCCCCTCTACTACATCTGACATTGGGTCTACACTTATAGTCCAAATTCCATTTTTATATCCCCTATTTACGCGACAATCTGTGCACGTCAGCCAATTGATAATCAGTTTACAGGTAGAGTTTCAATTCTATTCCCGTTCTCGTCGTAAATGATAGATTCATTAGGTTTAGGATAACCATCACAACCACTTATAAGAGAGTCTATTACAGCATCAGATGCTTTTATTTTTCTTGCATATGCAACGATAGATTCTTTATCTTTTTTTAAGAAATTTTGTTCGATTTTATTTACTGACATTGGGCAAATAACGTATTTTCAACCTTGTATTGCCCATTTTTTCATACCTGCAGTAAAACTGTAAATACGTCCTTTTCCTTTTGGAACAGATACATCAAAATCATACAATGCATTTTCAATTTACATTATAGCATTATAACTATGTTTTGTTTCATATCAAAAGCTGAGCCGTATAAATTTCTGTTATACCATAATCAGTGCTGAATTTTCCTCCTTTATTGAATTTTTTCTGCAATATTAAAGTATGAGGATTTTCT
>CAMOWQ010000105.1 GCA_946628495.1 uncultured Treponema sp.
TGCTTGCGGCGATATCCGGACCAACCGCAGCAACCTGCTGAAGATTTGCAACATAAGCACACATAGCGGCATTTGGTTTACCGTTTGTGGCAGCAAGATAGTTTTCCAAAGGTGTTGACATATTATACCTCGTAAATTTAATGATACTAAAGTATTTTAGCGGATTTTAAGAGGATAGGGAATAGGGTGATTTAGGTGTTAGGTGCTAGGTTGTAGGGATTTTGTTGTAGGCGTTAGATAATAGCTGTTAGCAGTTAGCTGTTAGCGGGTAGCAATTAGCCGTTGGTAGTTAGCGGTTAGGTGTTAGGGATTAGGTGTCAAGTTTTAGGTTGTAGGGTGTAGCTGTTAGCAGTTAGGTGTTAGTTGTTAGCAGGTAGGAAAAATTATTCTGCAAAGATGAACAGGATGAAAAAAGATGAAATGGCAAATAAAAAATTCTGCTTATTATCTTTTTCATCCTGTATAGCTTTGTTTAAAAACTGTGTTAGTAAATAAGATTACTTGTCCGAAAGACGGATTAAATCAGTTTCAATCTGTAACAGTTCTTTTTCTGTGAGAATGTCTTTTTCGGAATTGCCTTTGACATCACACATAATTCGGAATACAGGTTCTGTTCCGCTTCCACGCATCCAGATAAAGGCTGCAGGTTCATTTCCTTTATAGAAAAGAATTTTTAAGCCGCCTTTACCAGAAAGTGAATAATCTGATATACCAATCTGTTCTTTAGTTCCGTTTGTTATGATTGCCTTATATGAAGTAAAGCTGTATTTTTTTGGAAATTCGCCTTTGTTCCATAAAGTTTCAAAGTTTTTCTGAAAATTCTTTTTTAATACAGCATGGTCGGTTGTCTGAACTTTAAGTACTGCTCTCGGTTCTGAAACGCCAGTCGTTGTATATTTTGGAATTGTATCCATTATATCTGACAACGTAAAATCAGGATTGTAAGGAATGCCTGCTTTTTTGCACCAGATATAGAACAAACCATTTTCGCGGATAAGAAGAAGCTTTAATATTGCAAAAATCGTATTCAAAGGATCGCGTACGCTTGCAGGATATGTTATTGTTCCTCCGTTTGAACCTTCACCAAGAATTCTTACAGTATATTTTTCAGCCCGTTTTTCACGCGCAAGGTTTACTACGTTTGCCTCTCCAACTTCAGCACGGAAGACTTTACAGCCGAGTTTGCCTGCTAATTCTTCTATACGCATAGAAGTAGGGCAGTTTACCGCTACGGCAGGATTGAATCCTGGTTCATTTCCATGCTGCCAGATTGAAAATGTAAGTTCTGCAAGAACAGAAAGACTGAAAACTTCCTGAGCTTTAAGAATAACGGCTTTTTTCGTTTTATCATCCCAGTAAACAATGTTTCCGCGGTCTCCGTCGCAGTCCGGCATATAACCGAGTACAACTTCATCGTGGCCCTGTTTATGCAGCCGTTCCATTTCAGCAGCAACATGTACGAGATTTTCTGCTTCAGGAATAATTTCATGAACAATTTCATCATCATTTATAGAATAGAAATTGATTTTGTTTTCCTTAAAGAATTCACGGTCAATACATTTTGCCCTTGAACTTCCGTTAAAATCACAGACAATGCCGACTTTCTTTTCTTCCATGCCGTTCATAAGGATTTTAAAGAAACTGTCCTGTTTATCTTTATCTTCAGAATCTGCAATAGTCCTTATTACGAAATCTTTGTAGGCTTTCAGAGAATTATGTTTTGCGCTTCCAGCTGTGTCGTACACGCTTTTAATCATTGATGAACTGCCGGTATATGCACGGGAAACTTCTTCTTCGATTTTTGATTCATCTTTTATGCGTTCCAGAAAGTCTTTTATAAGCTTTGCATTTTCCGTTCCATTAAGAACTCCGCCATCATTAGTACCGAATTTTATTCCGTTATGTCCGACAGGGTTATGACTTGCAGAAATATATACAAAACCGTCAAGATTTTTTGCATAAGCCATTATTTCAGGAGCAGATGTTATTCCCGAGAACTGTATGATTGCTCCTTTATAAGAAAGAGCGTGAATCATTGCATCTGCAATTTCCGCACCTGTTGGACGGGTATCCATGCCAAGTGCAATTACCGGATTTGGCTGATGTGTTAATCCGCTTATATAATCAAAAAAAACTTCTGCGGCAACAAAAGACAGAATTTTATCATTGTCGCTGATTTCAGAAGATTTATCCTGTTCATCACCTGATGCCACGAAAACTTTGCGCCATCCAGACGCCGATAAAATCATATTATGTTCCATAGTCCTTATTCTATCATGGAAAAAATAAAATAACAAATAGTTTATAACTTTTCTTACCCGAAAATCTTTTATGCGCGAAAAATTACCGTTTAAATCCTAATAGTTCATAATTGCAGTGCGCAGGCTCGCAGTTCATGTCATGATAAAGATGAAGACCGTTGCCCATGCATTTTTTCCACTGACTGCATTTTCCACATTTTCCTTTTTTTGTCCAGAAACGGTCGCGCATATTTTTAAATTCCGTATTCCAAACATCCATATAGCTTACGCATACTTTTTTTTCTTCAGAATCTTTTGTTTGTCCGTAGATGTTTCCCTGAATAAAATCCTTTGTACGGACGCTAAGGCATGCTCCAATAGAACCGTCGCACATTACAGAACCGACGTTTATTCCGCCCCGGCAGAAGAAAAAGAAATCTCTGGCTTTTAATTCATATCCGCCGAGCCAGCCTTCGCAGGAATAATTCAGATGAATTGAATGTCCGTTTTTATCTTTGTAACTTCGGGTTTCGACAATAAAATCCATGAGTTTTTTATATTCTTCGTTTGATAAAGATAAATCATTTTTGCCTGCACGTCCTTCGGGAAAAATTGAAAAAATTCTCCACGCATCAACACCTTTGCATATTAAATCATCACGGAGATTTTCAAGAATCTCAAGGTTCTTACTGTGAACGCAGGTTATTACGTCAAAAACAAGTCTGTTTCCGTATTTTTTTTGAAATTCAACTGCGAGTGCAATTCCTGAACAGACATTTTTGTATGATTCGGGATTTACCCGTAAAAATGTGTGTTCTTTTTCAAAACCGTCAATACTAAAACTTATTGCCGTCATTCCTGCATTTATTAAGGAATAAAATCTTTGCTTTGTTAAAAGCATGCCGTTTGTTACGATGCCCCAGTTGTATCCTTTTTTTGTGATTTCTTTTCCAACTTCTTCTAAATCGTTTCTTAAAAGTGGTTCTCCACCTGTAATGCAAATCATCATTCTTTTTTCTGGATTTTTTTCTTTTATATCATCAAGAACTTTTAGAAAAACTGCAGCAGGCATATCTGGAATTTTAGAATTTTTAAGGCAGTCGCTTCCGCAATGAAGGCAATTTAAATTACATCTTAAAGTGCATTCCCAAAAGAGATAGTTCAATTTATGATTTTTAATTGCCTGTTTTCTGTATATACGGAAAATTGAATGTTTAAAAGTCGTTTTGATATTCATTGAAAGCTTCTGATGATTCATAATCAGGTCCATCGATTATTTCAGGAGTAATAACTGTACCGTAACAGGAAACAATAGTTTCTATGCCTAACAAAGTTCCAAGCAGAAGAAGAATTCTTTTTAAAGTCCATTTGATGCGTGGCATTTTGAGTCTACTCCTTTTTGTTAAGTTTAAGGGATTTATCATTTATTTTATAAAAATCATTCCAGGATGTTGCGTCTGTTTTTTCATTTTCGGAGAATGTTATTTGTGTTTTTGAATCTGCAAAAGAACCGTTTTCTTGTCCGTCAATATCCTGTGCAGAAATCACAAAGGTCAATTCTTTTTCGTCGAACTCATGCCAGTTTAATTTGAAGTTTCCGTTTTCATCTGAAAATTCTTCGGCATATTTTTTTATTTCCTGAGTTTTTGAAATTCGAACCTCGACCGGTAGCATTTTTCTTTTGGTGTATTCATGTTTATAATGCGTTTGCCATGAATCAGTGGTAATGTTTGCAGGACTTCCGCATTATAAAACAATTATTACAAAAATTGGCTTCCAGTCACGAGCTCGTGGTTCAAAATCGCGCAATAATGCGCTACACGTTTTTTGTTGCAAAGAAACTATTTAATGCCGCTTTGCGGCGCAACAAAAAAAGTGTTTTTGCCCCACGATTCGTTCCTTTACGCCAGTTTCTACTAAAATATTTTATAATGCAGCAGTCTGGATACTTTTTGTAAATGCCTTGTAATTTTTTTCTATCTGCATTGTAAAATCATAAAATGTTTTTGGAGCATCATCTCTGGTACGAATAATTTCATATGCCTTTTTATATACCGTTATGATGTCCTGTGGGGTAGAATAAGTACGATTTTTCTGCGGCTGATACGGGGCATCTGTTTCCAGTAAGATTTTTTCTAAAGGAAGTGTCATAAGGCATTCCTGCGCTTTTTTGCTCCCCCGAAAAAGCAGGCCTCCAAAACTGAAATAACAGCAATGGATTTTTTTTGCCAGATTCAAAGCTTCTGTGCTGTTTCCTAAAAAAGAATGCATTAATACAGATGGAAGGTTTGCAAGTTTTGCACTATGTTGAAAAATTTTATGAACAGCTTTTCTGCAGTGAATTATGAGAGGAAGATTGTATTTTTGCGCAGGTTCCAGTTGAAGTAAAAAATATTTATCCTGCAAATCTTCCTGAAGTTTTAATTCATTTGTAAAAAAATCAAAACCAGTTTCACCTATTGCATGAATATTTTCTTTTTCGCATTCCGTAAAAAGCCGCTGAATAAAAGCATCGCATTCATCAGTTTTCTCTGCCGAAATATCATAAGGATGAAGTCCTGCTGCGTTTATTATGTTTTTATTTGTAAAAAGATTTGTGCCGTCTGATATGCCTTTATCTGTCGTAAAATTTGAGCTTTCTACTGATTGAATAAAATTGCGGTTCTGTTCCCATTCAGAAAATGTCTGGCTGCAGGAAATTCCGTGAATTTTTTTTATATATGAACGAATATATTCTGCATCATTGTTTTTACCATCAGCCTTATCACCAGCGTCAATGCAGTGATATAAATGAAAATGGGCATCATAAAAAATGCAGGAATTGTCGGTTTCTGCTTCTACAGAATTTATTGCTTCATTTTTAGTAAAAAAGAGCCCATCTGCATAATTTTTTTTATTTTTTTCTAACATATTTCTGATTATATCCGAAAATAAAATTAATACGACCTTATTTATGTAAGGTTAATCATTTTTTTAATTTTGGGAGACCTAAAAAATGAAAAGCTACACACTTAAGAGTATTGGAAAGAAAACTGATTATATGACAATTCTTCGTGAATTGGATGATGGATTTGTCGTACAGATTGTCCGCGATTTGGACGGATACGAAGATAAAAAAACTGACTACATCAGCAAGGAATTATTCGAAAGCTGCGTAAGAACCGGCTATCTTAAAGAAATTCCTGAGACTGTAAAGGTTGCTTTGAACGCATAAGTTTGTGTGCAGGTAAAATCAGAAGCTGGTGTTTTCCGATATTAAGGCAAGGGCCTGTGCTATACGTTCCTGCTTTGTACCGGGATTCAGCCAGTTGATTTTTACGCCTTTTTTTTCCATCATGCGGAACCATGTTTCCTGACGTTTTGCAAACTGTCTTATTGCGATGAACAGTTTTTCGAATAATTCATCCTTACTGCTGATTTTGCCCTGCAAATAAAGAGAGCAGAATCTGTATTCGAGTCCGAGTTTTTCAAGCCTTTCCCACGTTATACCGGATTCGTGAATGCCCTGTACTTCTTCAAGCATTCCGTTATCAAGCCTTTCTTTTAGTCTGATGGAAATATTCTGCCACATTTGCGGGCGTGGAAGCGTCGTTCCAATTATGAATGGATTTATATCAGGACGCTGAACGGAAGTTGATTCCACATTATTTTTCTTTGCTTCAATTATTTCCAGAGCTTTTATAACCCTGTCTTTTTCCAGTAAATCGCATTTTGTATGAAGGTCTGGCTGTTCCTGTAAAAGCCTCTGAGCAAGTTCTTCTAACGGTGTTGCTTCAAGTTTTTTATGAAGTTCCTCGTTTTCGGGAAGAATAACAAGTTTATAGTCGCGGACGATTGCATCTATATACATGCCGGTTCCGCCGACGATTACAGGTATTTTGTTTATGCTTGTGATGCTGTTAAATGCCTTGTAAAAATCCTGCTGATATTTATAGACGCTGTATTCTTCAGGAAGAGAGACTATATCTATAAGATGATAGGGAATCTGTTTTCCGTTAATTGTGTATTCATCTAGATCTTTTCCGGAACCGATGTCGAGTTTTCTGTAAGTTTGCCTTGAATCAGCTGAAATAATTTCGGCATTCAGTTTATCTGCCACGGCAACTCCTATTGAAGTTTTGCCGACAGCGGTCGGTCCCAATATTATTATACAGTTATAATCACTCATTTTTATTTCCTGTACTAAAGAACCCTGCAAATTACGCATTTAAGGTATTCAGATTTTGGATAACCTGTAAGAAGCGGATGGTCTGGCGCTGCCCCTCGTTTTTCAAGAATCTGAACCTGCTTTTTAGAATCGCTTGCGGCATGCATAATCATATCGCAGAACATTGTGCTTTCCATAAAATATGAACATGAGCACGTTACGAGAATACCGCCCCTGTTCAAAAGTTTCATTGCACGCAGGTTAATTTCTTTGTAACCGCCGTATGCTTTTTCAATCATTTTTGCAGATTTTGTGAATGCCGGTGGATCAAGAATGATCACATCGAATTTTTCACCTTTAGATTCATATTCTTTAAGAAGGTCAAATACATCGGCACAAACTGCAGTCATTCTGTCTTCAAAACCGTTCATTGCAATATTCTTTTTTACAAGTTCAACAGCTTCCGGCGAAATGTCGGCGGAAATAACCTGTTTTGCTCCGTTTTTTGCGGCATTCAAACCAAAGGCGCCTGTATGTGTAAAGGTGTCTAAAACTCTTTTGCCTTTGCAGAAAGAAGCAGCTGCAACACGGTTGAATTTCTGGTCAAGGAAATAGCCTGTTTTCTGTCCGTTTTTGATGTCTACGTCGAGTTTTATTCCGTTTTCCAAAATTGTAATTTTATCAGGAGTGTAGCGTGAAGAATTTCCATCTTTTTTTGATGCCTTGCCTTCCGGAATTACTTCAAGAGTTTTTAAGTCAATAAAGCCGTCGATATTTGCAAGTCCTTCCTTTTCGCGAACGGAAGCATCGCTTCTTTCGTAAATTGCATCCGGTTTACATTCTTCAATAATGGCATTAAGAATTTCTTTACGGAAAACATCACAGGACATAGAAAGAAACTGAACTAAAATAAGAACTTTTCCTTCTGTTGAACAGTAACGTTCACATATAAGGCCTGGAATAAGGTCTGCTTCTCCAAAAACAAGCCTGTAAGAATCATTCTGCGAAAAATAAAGGGAACGAAGCGCGCAGGCGTCCTTGATTTTCTGTTTCCAGAAACCGTCTATATCAGAAAAAACTTTATCTGCATGTTCGCGGCTGATTATCCTTACTGAAATTTTTGAGTTGCGGTTTAGTATGCCTGTTCCAAGAAATCCGCCTGCTTTTGTGCATACTTCTACAGGTGTTCCGTTTTTTACAGTGCATTCTTCAAAAGATTCCGAAAGCCATTCTCCGTCCGCTTTGTTTTCTTTGCGGTGTTTTATATGAGAGATTTCGTTGTCAAAAACCCATGGAAATCCCTGTAAAATTTCTTTTTCTTCTTTAGCCTTTAAAAATACCCTGCAATAATTGTTTGTACTCATAATATCATCCTTATAATATCAGCATTAAAATATCATTAAAAATATCATTAAAAATATTTCTGCCATTCTTTTTCAAGCGCTTCGGCAGTCGTAAACTGAACTGCATGAATTCCAAGTTTTTGTGCTGCAAGACAGTTTTCTATTTTATCATCAGTAAAGAAAGTTTCTTCCGGCAATGCATTTTCCGCTTCCATAATCAGCTCAAAAAATTCTGCATCCGGTTTTTCAGCCTTAATTTTATTGGAAGCATAAGTCTGATGAAAATATGCATAGTCACCGCGTTCCATGTGGTTTTCCCAATGGCTCTGAATTGTGTTTGTTCCGCATACAACACGGTGTTTTTGTTTTAATTTATTAATGATTTCGACCGTTTTTGTGTTAAGATTCGGGTGAAATGAAAGCCTGAATAAATCTCTGCCAGCAACTGGAAGTCCCTTTTTTACCGCCCGTGCATTATATTCATTCCAGAAATCATTTGTGGAAATCAATCCTTTTGAAAGCTGTGAAAAAATATCCTTTCCGTTTTCATTTGTTCCGTCGCTACGACATATAGAAAAAAATCCGTCCTTATCGACAGAAAGTTTTTTAATCATGTAATCTGACCAGCCATAGGTGTTTGTAACGACACCGCCCATATCAAAAATAAAAAGCATAAACTGATTATACTGATAAATGAAGATATTAAAAAGAAAAGATAAAAAGAGATTTTTAATACTCTTTTGGAGGTTCCCTGCCAGGGCAGGTCGCGCTTTTCGCCGTTTCA
>CAMOWQ010000106.1 GCA_946628495.1 uncultured Treponema sp.
AGGAAAAATCGATTTAAAAGAATATCTTAAAGACGGCATGAAGGTTTCTGATGCATATATAAATATCGGCGGATGGCAGTCCTGGAATCCTGGCTTTGAAATTTGTCCACGAAAAAAACAGCCTTCACTTCACTGTCATGTAATCAAAAGCTTCCATCGTTATATAGAATTTCCTGAAAGTCTTTTTGTTCCAAGCAGAAACATAGTTCTTGGTCAGTTCCTCGTATATTTTAGATGGGGCGACTACTATGTTGTTGTTGCTTCCTGCGGAAATATAAAAAATACTCTTCCTCCTGTTCAGTTTGTAATTGACAGGTCTGAACAGAGCGTCCTTATTGAAATATATGATAAAGGAAAATATTGGACTAAAAATCAGCTTCAGGCAGAAATTGAAGTTTTTACGGCAGAATCATATTTTGAATGTAAGGAAAAAATCAGGGAACTGTATAAAAATTCTCAGCTTGAGAAATACAATACAGATTTTCCTCAGAAGCTTACTGGCTGGGAAAGCTGGTACAATCATTATGCTGCAATAGACGAAGACATAATTACAAAAGACATTGATGAATTGGCAAAAACTGAAAACCGCGAAAAATTCCGTATGGATGAAAATTTTGTATTTCAGATTGATGACGGCTGGGAACAGAATCTTGGCGACTGGGATTATGATACTCAAAAATTCAAAGGCGGTATGAAGTCTTTAACACAGAAAATTGATTCTTCAAACATGGTACCTGGTTTATGGATTGCACCGTTCATTATTGATGCAAGAAGTAAAACGGCACTTGAACATCCGGACTGGATTTTAAAGAACATGAGTCAGAGAAAAATTGCTGCCGGCTGGAATCCGTTATGGGGCGAACATGGTAATTTTTATTGCCTTGATTTGAGTATGCCAGAAGTAATTGAGCATATAGACAGATTCATGGAAAAAATTATTAATGAATGGGGCTTCCGTTATATAAAACTTGATTTTCTTTATGCAGGATTGATTTTTGGTATTTTTAAGAATGGTGGAGCTGCATACGAATGGTATGAAAAAGCATTGTCTGTTCTTACAAAAAGGCAGACTAACAAGGATGGAAAAGCTGTAACCTATCTTGGCTGCGGAGTTCCTTTTGAACCTTCTTTCCGTTATCTTCCGCTTTCTAGAATCGGTTGCGATACCCGTGAACATTGGGAAAATAAACCTGCAAAAATAATCAATATGAACGGTCGAAATGCCGCATATCTAAATTTAAAAGATACCTACGGACATGCAATGTGGGACAGAACTCTTTTTATAAATGATCCTGATGTAATTTTTTACCGCACGGAAAAATGTACTCTTACCCGTGATGAAAAAATCCTTATTGCAACTTCCGCAGCTATTTTTGGAAGCCAGATTATGTTTTCTGATGATCCTGGCGAACTGAACAGTACGGATGAATTAAATCTAATTGCCGAAGTGAATGCAATTTTAGAAAAATACCGTGATGAAGAATTTTCAATAAAAACGGTTTCCGAAAATATTTACGAAATAAAAAGCCGTTCAGGACGTTATACAGGAACGATTAACGTTGGAAAAGAACATTTTATATCAATAAGCGAAAACTAAATAAGCGAGGTAGAAAAATTATGAAAATATTCAACAATGAAATAAGCCGCAAAGTTTACAAAAAGGCCTGCAAAGGACAGAAAAAATTCATAAGGAAATTCGGAGATGACAGAAATACAACTTATCATCTTTCGCTAAAAGATAATGATGTAATTGGCGGACCTCTTGGTGTAAAAACTATCGTTATAGAAGAAAATCCGTCAGTTCCTTTTGCAGAACAGTTAAAATCTCTTCCGGGAAAGCCTATTATTATTGGAAATATTCGAATGGGATTTGGACATTATAGAATTTCTATGGCAATGGCAAGTGCGGCACGTTCTCTTGGTTACACTCCCCTCTGGCTTGATTTGAACTCTTTCCCTCAGACAACCTGTACAAAAATCATTTCTTATCAGAATGATTTATATTCAACAGGTTCAAGACTTTCTCAGAAAATTAAGCTTTTTAATAAACTTGTTTGGGAACCTTTGAACTACGAAGGATTTAAAAAATTGTCGTATAATGTCGGAGATCAGAAAAATGCAGAACTAATGACGTCAATTTTCCGTGAAATTCCAAATGATATTCCTTTGATTGCAACTCATGTATGGCCTGCGCAGGCAGCAATTCATGCAGGAATGACTAACGTTATAAATGCAATTCCTGACAACTGGCCTATGGCTCTTCATCTTGCAGAAGGCTCACTTCATACTGTTCAAACTTATAATACCTATTACGGTTACCGCACTTTGCATGGTTTTGAAGGCAATAAAGTACTAAATCCTATTCCAGAAAATCAGATTCTTTATACAGGTCACTATATTGACGATGAACTGGTAAAAAACATAGAAGAAGACTGTAAAAAACGAATTGACCGCGCACAAAACGGCAAGCCTGTTCGCTTCCTTCTTACAATTGGAGGTGCTGGAGCACAGGGAGAGTTTTTTGCCGCAATAATCCGTACACTTTTGCCTTATGTAAAAGAAAAAAAAGCGTGCATTTATGTAAACTGCGGTGACTACGAAAATGTCTGGAATCTTCTTAAAAAGACAATCCCAGAACTTGATGACGAAGGTCTTTGCAAAACTCATTTTAATAATTGGAATGAAGAATGCGGTTTTGCACAAGCGGCATTAAGCGCTACAGATGAAGCAAGTTCTAACGGCGTTCACGTATTCTGCAATAAAGACATTTTTGCAGCCGTTTATATTACAAACCTTTTAATGCGCGCAACAGATATTCTTGTTACAAAACCAAGTGAACTTGCCTTCTACCCTGTTCCAAAGCTTTTCATAAAAAGAGTCGGCGGTCACGAAATGTGGGGTGCAATTCATTCTGCAGAAATCGGCGACGGTACACAGGAATGCGAAACTCCTGAATATGCATGTTCTGTAATAAAACTTTTACTTGATAATCCAAAGCTTATTGAAGATATGTGCAATAATATGATACGTAATAAGGCAGACGGAATATACGACGGTTCTTATAAAGTTGTTCAGGCTGCAGAAAGCAAAAAATAGAAGGTAATAAAAAGAAAAAAAATAATATACAAATTTTATGATATTTAAAAAAAAGGAGGTTTTAGCAATATATGACGGCAAGTCAGAAATATTCGGAAGAAAAAGATGAACTAAAAACTGCCAGAATGAACAGAATTCTTGCAGCAGCGTTTGAGCTTTTTTCGGAACACGGAATTGATACAATTGCGATGACTGATATTGCAAAAAAAGCGGAAATTGGTGTTGCGTCTTTATACAGATACTACGAAACAAAAGACATGATTGCAATAAAAACTGCAATGTGGGCATGGAACTGGCAGAAAAATAATATAATGCCCGTTCTTGCTTCAGATGATTATATTAATGCATTTGGTTTAATTCAGCTTGAAAAAATATGTCAGCTGTTCGAAGAACTGTATGAAAATCAGTCCGATTTTCTTAGGTTTATATATTTTTTTGATTCGTATATGGTTCGTCAGAATATACAGAAAGAAAAACTGACGGACTATGAAAAAATCATAATTACTGTTCAGGAAATTGTAAGTGCAGCATTGGAAAAAGGTCTTTCTGACGGTTCAATATCGCCGGAATATAAACAGAAAGAAAAAACGCTTTATTTCAGTCTGATGCATACTCTGTTCAGTACTGTTCAAAAATTGTCTTTGTCGGGAAGAATGCTTTCTATGGATTCAATTGTTTCTGGTAAAGAACAGCTTGAAGTTCTTACAAAGATTATAATTGACGGATTAAAAAATAAAACTGATTAGTAATGAATTAAAATCATTGTTATATGAAATTCAGGAGGATTTATGAATTCAAAAAAACTTGGCTTTAAGGAAAAAGTTTCCTATGGACTTGGTGCAGTTGGAAAAGACATGGTTTACATGCTTTCTGCAAGCTATGTTCTGTATTATTTTCAGGATACGCTTGGAGTAAGTGCCGCTGCAATGGCTGTTATTCTGCTTGTTGCAAGAATCTTTGACGCTTTTAATGACCCTATTATGGGATTAATTGTTGCTAAGACAAAAACCCGTCTCGGAAAATTCCGTCCGTGGCTTTTAATTGGTACTGCAACAAATGCTGTTGTACTCTTCCTTATGTTTTCTGCTCCGCCTGCACTTGATGGAGCTGGTCTTGTAGCTTATGCCGCTGTAACTTATATATTATGGGGTATTACTTATACAATGATGGATATTCCATACTGGTCAATGATTCCTGCATTTACAGAAAGCGGAAAAGAACGTGAAGGTCTTACGACACTTGCCCGTTCATGTGCCGGAATTGGTTCTGCAATCATCACCGTAATTACAATGATTTCTGTAAAGGCATTGGGAAAACTCTTTGCAGGTTCCAATGTTCTTGCTAAAGAAATTGAAGTTACAGGTTTCAGATATTTTTCTGCGATTATTGCAATCCTTTTCCTTGTTTTCATTATTCTTACCGTTATTAACATTAAAGAAGATTCTACAGCCGATATGAAAACTGCTTCTGTAAAAGAAATGTTCCAGGCGCTTTTGAAAAACGATCAGGCAATTGCAGTTGTTGTTGCAATCGTCCTTATTAATACATCAATCTATCTTACATCTAATCTGGTAATTTATTTCTTTAAATATGACTTTGGCGGTGGAACCTGGCATAATTCATATACACTGTTTTCTACATTCGGCGGCGGAATTCAGATTCTTTCAATTATATTGCTTTATCCTTTCCTGCGTTATGTTCTTAAATTCTCCAACATCAAGATTTTTCATACAGCAATGACAGGTGGAATTATCGGTTATATTACCCTGCTTATTCTTTCGTTCACAAAAATGACAAATGTTTATCTGCTTTTTATTCCTGGATTCTTTATTTTTGCAACAAACGGCGTTCTTTCAACTCTTACAACAGTTTTCCTTGCAAATACCTGTGACTACGGATTGTATAAAAACGGACGTTCTGATGAATCTGTAATTTTTTCACTTCAGACATTTGTTGTAAAACTGGCTTCGGGTGTTTCTGCTTTTATAGCAGGTATTGCACTTCAGATTTTTAATCTTAAAGGAGATGAAGCACAGGATGTTCTTGAAGGTTTTGATTATTCAACAGTAGTTGATCAGAGTTCAAAAGTTTCGTTGCGTATGACTATGACAATAATTCCTATTATCGGTCTTATAGTTGCAATATTCTGGTTCAAGAAAAAGTATATCCTTACAGAGGAAAAACTTACTGAAATTTCAGAAAAGAATAATCAAATGATGTAATATACATAATTATATGGTATAATAAATGGAAACTTATTGGTGCAATTTTTATATATTGTATTGATAAGTTTCCATTTTTTTTTATGAGGCCGTTTTTATGAATAGAAATTCCTTCAGACTCTTTTTTCCCGTATTATTTGTAAGCCTTCTTTTTACGATGATTTCATGTCAGACGACAAAAGAAACCGTAACCCCTGATGATGAGATTGAAAGGCAGCTTCAGAAAGAACTGGAAGAACTTGAAAAAAAAGACAGTAAGAAAAAGATTTCATTTGCTTATGATGTCGAAAAAATACAGCAGAAAAATGAATACATTGATGCTGATATTTCTTATCCCCGCTTTGATGATTTAACACATCTTGATGATCTTAATGTAATTATAGAAAACAATGTAATTTCTTATTATGAAGATTTTAAGAATTTTGCAAGGGAAGCAAATTCGGATCTTGTGTTTGAATATAAACTGAATTTTAAGGTTACTACAAGCAAAAAAATTGTAAGCGTTTATACCGAGTTGTATAATTTCTGTGGAGATGATCACGGCAATATTGTTTTAATCACCTATAATTATGATGCAGAAAATAAGGAATTTGTTGATGTTAATACAGTAAGTGGAAAATCATTTGCAGAAATTGCAGAATTATGTAATTCAATGCTTAAAGAAAAGATTATTTACAGTCAGGAAGGAATGTCAATTGATGAAGAAGAAATCCTTGCCGATTTTATAGACGGAGCAACAATTGCAACAGGGGCAAATTTCAATATATTCACTGTAGATAATAAGAAAATTCAAATTTATTTTGAACCTAACGTTGCAGCACCGTTTTCCTACGGAATTCAGACAGTTGAATTTGATATAAAATAACTATTTTTTAATTTAATCATACAATTTTTTATCTTGAATTCTAGTACGCAATTAGTTATAGTATCAAAACAATTAATAGTATTGGAGTTATCTATGCAGAAGAAAATATATGTTGTTGGAATGTTTGATGATGGAGTTGCAGCTAAAGTTCAGGATGCTGTAAAAGCTGTTGCCAGTGTTACAAATGTAGTTGCAAATTGCGAAAAATCACAGGTTTTAGTTGACTATGATGACGCTGGAGCTGAAGCTGCCATTAACACAGCAATTTCTGGTTGCGGTGTAGATGTTTTAGGCTAATTATTTTTTTATAATACTATAAAAATGAAACTTACAATTCTTGACGGACATGCAGTAAATCCCGGCGATTTACCTTGGGACAGATTTTATGAACTTGCAGATGTAACTGTATACGAGCGAACACCTTCCGAAAAGGTAATTGAGCGTATCGGGGATTCCGAGTCTATTTTTCTGAATAAAATCGAAATAAACGAAAAGATTATTGATGCATGCCCTAATCTTAAATATATTGGCGTTCTTGCTACAGGTTATAATGTTATTGATTTGAAGGCGGCAAAACTTCATGGTATTACCGTTACAAATATACCTGCTTACAGTACGGATTCTGTTGCACAGCACACATTTGCCTTTATTTTGAATTTTACAAACAAGGTTGCCGCTCATAACGAGGCTGTAAAAAACGGTGAATGGGTTTCCTGCCGTGATTTTTGTTTCTGGAATTCATCTTTAATGGAACTTAGCGGTAAAACTCTTGGTATTTTTGGATATGGAAATATCGGGAAAAAGGTTGCTGAAATTGCAAAGACCTTTGGTATGAATGTGATTTGCTGCACAAGGACGGAAAAAAAAGGTATGCCTGAGCGTGTAAGTTTTGAAGAATTACTTTCGCGTTCGGATTTTGTAACTCTGCACGCCCCTCTTACAGAACAGACTAAAAATATCATAAATAAAGATTCTCTTTCTTTAATGAAAAAATCTGCTTATCTTATTAATACTGCGCGTGGTGCTTTTGTAGACGAACAGGCACTTGCAGATGCCTTAAATAATGAAAAGATTGCAGGTTATGCAGCTGACGTTGTAGTTGAAGAACCGATGAAAGCTGATAATCCTTTGCTTACTTCTAAAAATACAGTAATTACTCCACACATTGCCTGGGCACCAAAAGAAACAAGGGCAAGACTTCAGTCTATTGCATTTGAAAATCTAAAAGCCTGGTTAAACGGCAATCCGATTAACGTTGTAAATTTATAATAAAAAAAAATGCACCCCTAAAGTGAACTTGATTTGTCCAACTTTAGGGGTGCGCTTTATAAAACAGTCCCTTTTTGTTTAATCAGAACTTATGCTTTTTTGAAAACCGGGATGCATTCAATTGGAGCGTCTACGGTAACAGTCTGACCACCTTCGTAAACTTTTTTGTCATTGATGTTTTCCCATTTTCCTTTTGGAAGGTAAACTTCACGTTTGAAAGTATCTGCAGTTAAAATTGGAGCTACAAGATATTCTGAACCGAACATGTACTGATCTTTCAAATCCCAGCATTTTTCATCTTCAGGGAATTCGTAGAACATAGTACGCATTGCAGGGCTTCCGTTTTCGCTTGCTTCTTTCATTACTTTTGCAATGTAAGGTTTAAGCGATTCGCGGAGTTTAATCTGTGCTTCCATAATTTTCTGGGCTTCTGGACCATAAGACCAGATTTCGTTTGGCTGACCTGTATACAAATATCCGCCGCCATAACCGCGGTTTGGATCTTTGTCCAGTGGTGGAATATCGTGTGGATCGCGGTCACCATGAAGTCTAAGAATTGGTGTAAATACAGCCCATTCAAACCAGCGTTCAAGAAGGTGTACAAAAGCAGGATCTTTAGGATTTCCATACATGAATCCGCCAATATCAGTTGTCCACCAAGGAATTCCTGCTAATCCCATATTCAAGCCTTCTACAATTGAGTCACGCAAACATTCAAAAGTAGACTGAACGTCCCCATTCCACAAAACCTGATTGTATTTCTGGCTACCAACCCAGGCACAGCGTTCAAGATTTACAAAATCCTTGCGGCCATCAGCCTTCATACCATCGTAGAATGCCTTACTGTAAAGCTGAGGATAAATATTGCTGCAGGAAAGAGCATTTCCCATCTGGTAGCGGTAGTTGCCGTAATCGTAAACATTAAAATCAGGTTCAGCGTTATCAAGCCAGAACATATCAATTCCGTAGTCGCCGTAATTCTTTTTACAAGTCT
>CAMOWQ010000107.1 GCA_946628495.1 uncultured Treponema sp.
CAACCTGTTCCTTAAGTTTTTCAAGACCAGCTTTTGCCTGACGCATTCTTACACGGCCTTCAAATTCAAATGGTGTAGTAACAACACCAACTGTAAGTGCACCCAATTCCTTTGCAATTCTTGCAACAACCGGCGCAGCTCCAGTTCCTGTTCCACCGCCCATTCCAGCCGTTACAAAAACCATATTTGCGCCACGAAGTTCATTTGTAATTGCTTCCTTATCTTCTTCCGCTGCCATTTCGCCAACT
Source organism: uncultured Treponema sp. (assembly GCA_946628495.1). GTDB lineage: Bacteria > Spirochaetota > Spirochaetia > Treponematales > Treponemataceae > Treponema_D. The sequence goes on from CAMOWQ010000107.1 coordinate 249, forward strand.
TCAGGTTTTCCGCCAGCGCCAAGACCTTTTGTTACTTTCTGTCCGATTGGAAGCCTTTTTGGAGCATTTGATTTATTAAGTGCCTGAAGATCTGTATTAATTACAATAAAATCAACGTTTTTTACAGAGGCGTCAATCATTCTGTTAACTGCATTGGAGCCGCCTCCTCCACAACCAATTACTTTTATTATTGTAGGGCTGTAGTCATCGGTAACACTCTCAATACTCTCCAGTTCTGGAACATCATCGTTACTGATGACAGAAAAGTTAAGATGATCACTCATATTTTCCTCCCACTAAATACGAAAATCATATTTATATAGTATTTATTTTCTTTTTAGAAAAATGATTTCTTCAGTTTTTTCCAGAATCCATCACCTTCTGTTTTTGTTTTGGTCATTCTGTTTCTTTTTTTATGACTTTCTTTTGATTTTGCAAGTTTTTTGTTTGCCATAACAAGTCCAACCGCAGTGGCAAATTCAGGACGCCTGTAATCTTCTTCTATACCGCCAAGATTTTCCGGCAAACCGATACGAACAGACGAAGTCTTAAAAACAGCCTGTGCAAGCGGAATAACCCCCGCCATATTTGCACCACCACCAGTCAGAATAATATTACCAGAAAGTTCCTTGATTGAGTCGGTAGTATTCTGAACAACAGCCGTTCTTACCATTGCAAAAATCTGTTCCATACGTGCCTGAATAATCTGACACAGCTGAGTACGTTTTATTACTTCCGGAGCCCTTCCTCCGACACCTGGAATAATAACATCCGTATCTTCAGTTTCTTTTATAGCAGGAAGCCAGCAGCAACCAGATTCAAGCTTTATTTTTTCTGCTGCCGATACAGGAATTCCAGTTACAATTGCAATATCATTTGTAACAAGATTTCCACCGACAGGAACAGAAGCCGTACTGATTGGCGCACCTTTATACAAAACAAGGACATCTGTAGTTCCGGCACCCAAATCTATAATAATAGAACCAAGTTCCATTTCATCTTCATGACAAACCGATTGTGTCTGTGCAAGCGTTTTTAGCATAACTCCGTCAAGTGCATAACCAGCCCTCGCAACACAGGACGTAAGATTTTGAACGATTGTCTTTGCAGCAGTTACAATATGAACTTTCGCTTCAAGTCTTGTACCAATTCTGTGAACAGGATCTGAAATTCCGCCGTATCCGTCAACAATAAAATCCTGAGAAATAACATGAAGTGTTTTTCTATCATCAGGAATTATTATTGCACTTGCATTTTCCATTACCTTATCAACATCATCTCTAGTTATTTCTTTATTGTTTTTACCGTTATTTCTTACAGGAACGACACCTCTTGAATTCTGACTTTCTATCTGTGAACCGCCGATTGCCGTAACCACGGAAGTAACTTCTACACCGGCATTCAATTCTGCCGCCTCAACAGTCTCTCTGATAGCGTCCTTTGCATCTTCAATATTTACAATAACACCATTCCTTAATCCCGCAGATTTTTTGGAAGCTGTTCCTGCTATACATATTTTTCCGGTTTCTTCATCAAGTTCACCGATTGCAACCCGAATAACACTTGTTCCAATATCAAGTCCGACTATCATTTATAACCTCAAACTTTATTTTACTCTATATGCAACTGATCCGTAACGCAAATCTACAAGTGACACCTCTGAATCAAGTTGGTTTACAACATCAAGTACGACCATCATATACTTTAATGCCTCTTCATTCAATGCACGGTCGGTAAGAACTTTTACTTTTGATAATGACGGAATTATCGAAAGTTCATAATTACCGAATTCCTTAGGAATAACACAAATTTCTGAAATTGCGGCAAAGTATTTCTGCGGAAGTTTTTCTATTTCTGCAATTGCTTCAATCAAAGGACGATATGCAGAAGGAATACGCATACCGTCAGAAACATTAACAACCGGCAGTCCAGAAATAATAGGCACAGAAGCCGTATCAAATACATTCTTTTTCTCGCTGAAAAACAACACACCGTTACTGTCAATCTGTACTGGTATTGAATGTCCGTCTTCAATTAAAAAAGTAACGGCAACAGGAGTTCTTTCTTTTATATTTATAAAAACCTTATCAGGAAATTTCTTTTCGATTTTTACTTCTTCAATTCCTGCAATTGAACTCAAAATTGACGCAGCTTTCTGAACATCAAATTTTATCCACGAAGAAGTATCCATTTCAAGAAGCTTCAATGCAATTTCATTTGCACTGTAATTCTTCTGTCCTGAAACTGTTACTTTTGGACTTCCCATGGCAGGCAAAACAAGTTTATATGCAACAAGTTCACCTACAAGCAGAAAACAAAGAATAAAAAATACAATTTTTAATATTGTATATTTGTTTTCCGAAGCAGAATTATCCTCCCTTAAAAGTTCTGAGTCAGAATCATCATAATATTTTTCATCATTTAACAAAAATCCTACATCACTCATTTTTTTCAATTAACCCCTAATTCTTTACAAATCACATTAACAAAAACATCTTTTCAATCTCATTTTTAATTCATTTTTCATTCAGTTTTTTTTATTAGGTTAGTATTTATCTTTTATTCATTTATGTATTAAGTTCATAATCACCTTTGAACAAATCACAGGCTTCCATACAATTCTCTCCTTCCCTGCGTACCGTATAATTGGACTCTTCACATCTGGAAGCATTCATCAAAAAGCCGCACATTCCAAGCGTAACAATCATCGATGAACCACCCAGAGAGAAAAACGGCAACGGAATTCCTGTCGACGGAAGTAAACCGCAGACAACCATACAGTTAAGTATCGACTGCAGGAAAATTGTCGATACAAAACCAAACGCCGTATAAGCTGCAAAGCGGTCAGGACAACGCAAAGCCGTTCTGTATCCACGCCATGCAAAAAATAAAATCAATACAAAATAAAACAGAACTCCGACATAGCCCATAGCTTCTGTCCAGCCTGCAAAAATATAGTCAGCCTGAATTTCAGGAATACTGTTCAATCTTACAAGACCGGAACCTATTCCACTGCCCCATATACCACCGGCACTGATAGCCCTTTTTGCAGCCATACTCTGATAGTTTATTGCAGAAGTATCTTCGAGCGGACGCAAAAAACCAAGAATTCGGTACAAACGATAAGGTTCAAGCACTACAAGAAAAAACGAAAGTGGAAGAATAATTATCATTGCAGGAAAAATCCACATAAGTTTTGTACCAGTTACAAAAAACAGCAGAACCCCTATCATTCCAAGAAATACAGTTGTCGAAAAATCCTTTTGCAGCAATACACACAAAAGAAAAATTCCCATTCCGATTACACATGGCATGACATTTTTTTCTTCTGGATTTTCTATCATCTTCTGTTTGTCAAAAAGATTGGCAAGAAACATTACCAGTGAAAATTTTACCATTTCCGAAGGCTGAAACATAAAATTAAAAGGCATTCTAATCCATCTGCGCGCTCCGTTAAGCTCAACACCAATTCCCGGAATGAACGTAAGTATACAGCAGAAAAGAGACCCGGCAACTATAAGAACCAGCATTTTTCTGATAACGCGTATATCAAGACAAAACATTATGAGAAACAGTACAAAGCCGACAACAGAACAAACCAGCTGACGTACAACAAAATAATATGAATTATTAAATGCCCTCAAAGCATAATTCTGAGAACAGATAAACAATGCAAATATTCCAAATCCCCACAAAAGCAATATTGAAATAAGAAGCCATACATCACTCTTATTATATTTTTCAGAAGGTTTGTCTGCATAAAAATAATAGCTGTCCATTTTACATCAAACCTCCTTTCCCGTAATAAGAGGAACAAGTGCCTCAAGATTCATACTGTGAGAACCTTTTATAAGTACAATATCGCCTTCATTACAAGACGAACGTATTATTTTTGAAATTTCATTAAACGAATCAGAATCTGAAGCCTTGAACCAGAATGCATTCGAAATCTTTTTATCTGTACTGTCAAAGCAATACTTCATTTCTTCACCGATCAGAATTACATAATCTCGTCCGGCATTTACAAGACTGCAAAGCTTTAATCCTATCTGACTATGAGCTTCTTTAGAAGAATCCCCAAGTTCCTTCATATCAGCAAGAACGTAATAACGGCGTTCACTGCAATCAAGTCCTGCGCAAAATTCAATTGCCTTATTCATTGAATCAGGATTTGCATTATAAAAATCCTTTATCATTACAAGTTCTTTCTCTGCGTTATTTCCATCTGTACCAGCCGCATAGATTTTTTCGCGACAAATTTCCATTCTTCCTGATACAGCAGCTGCATTTTCAATACCGGTCTTTATTTCAGCTGCAGAAAAACCAAGTTCTTTTGCAAGAGCAACGCAAAGAAGTGCATTCTTATAATTATATTTCCCAGAAAGCGGAAGATGCATTTTTACACCGTCAACAGAAAAATCACAACCTGTAAGCCCGTCATCTTTTATAAACTTTACATATTCAAGAGATTTTTCACCCGCAAGGATAATTTTTCCGCCGACATTTTTTGTACACAAAGCAACAAAGTCATCATCTTCAGGCATAACGGCAGCACCATTTTTATTGATATAATTAAACGCCTTACGTTTTTCCAGTGCAATATTTTCGCGGCTTCCTAATATACCAATATGTGCATTTCCAATATTCGTGATAATTCCGTAGTTTGCCTTAAGAACTTTTGAAATTTCACCGATTTCATCTGTTCGGTTCATTCCCATTTCAAAAATTCCAAAACGATGATTTTTTCTTATATTGAATACAGAAAGAGGCAGTCCCGTTTCTGAATTGAAATTTCCTTTTGTATAGACAACTTCATCTTTATATTTTGATTTAAAAATTGAAACCAAAATTTCTTTTGTTGTAGTTTTTCCACACGAACCTGTTATGCAGATTTTTGTAAGAGACGGAAATTTTTCTACATAACGTTCAGCGGCATTCTGCAATGCATACAGCGTATTTTCCACCAAAACAAATAAAACGTCAGAATTTTTCTGTACAAGTTCCTTATAAACAGAAACATTCTGCGAATATTCGTCATTCATTATAAAAACGACTGAAGCACCTTTTTCAATTGCAGATGGAATATATTTATGACCATTCTGGAATTCACCCATCAAAGGAACGAAAAGAGTCTGAGGACATACATTTCTGCTGTCAGTTGCTACACATTCAAAATGACAGTCCGCATTGCATCCGTCGACAATACGGCCTTTTACAGCAGAGACTAATTCATTTTTTTCAAGAAGCGATTCACTCATTTTTTCTCCCCAGTCATTTCAACACGAACAATATCTTCAGATTCAGCCTTATGCATTCCAAGTTCTTCCACAGCAATTTTTTCAATTCTGTCCGCACTGGAAAGAAGACTTATATCACTTACAAGTTTTTTATTTTCTTCAATAAGCTGACGTTGAGTCTGTTCCAAATTCCTTATGTCACGCTCAAGATCCGTATAACGTTTTGCCTGAACTGCATACAGACACAACAAAAAAGGAATGCTTACAACAGCTATGCAGAGAATTAATATTGAAAATACTCTTTTCAGTTTTTTTCCCATATCAATACCCCACGACACCTTCAAGATGATATTCATCTGCATCCCTTATTTTTCTTACAACACGAAGTTTTGCACTACGCGACGGTGAATTACTTCTAACCTCTTCTTCCGAAGGACATACAGGCTTTCTGGTAATAATTTCAGCACATGGAGAACCACCGCATCTGCATACTGCAACTTCAGGAGGACACACACATTGTTTTCCAAGATTCCTGAAATAATTCTTTACGATTCTGTCTTCAAGCGAATGGAATGTTATAACACCCATTTTTCCACCTGGATTCAGTACATTAAATGCTGTATGAAGGGCTCGCGGAAGCCTTTTTAGTTCGCTGTTTACGGCAATTCGCAAGGCCTGAAAAGTCCTTGTTGCAGGATGAATGTTTCCATATCTATACGAAGAAGGCACTGCATTCCAGATTATTTCTGCAAGAGCTTTCGAAGATTCTATTTTACCGCCATGTCTTGCTTCAACAATTGCATGTGCAATTCGGCGGCTTAATTTTTCTTCACCATAAAGATAAATAAGATTTGCAAGAGATTCTTCAGAATAACCATTAACGATATCAGCAGCAGATTCTTCCGACAAAGGATTAAGCCTCATATCAAGTTTTTCATCGTATCTAAAACTAAAACCACGGTTCGACTTTTCATAATGAAAAACTGAAATTCCAAGATCAAAAAGAATTATGTCAGGCTTTTTATATTCAGACGGATAATTTGAATAAAAATCATTGAACCAGCCGTTATAAAAATGAATGCGTTCACCGAACTGAGCAAGTCTTTCTTTTGCGCGAGCCTGAATTACAGAATCCGCATCAAGGCCAACAACAGAAAGTCCAGGATATTTTGTTAAAAAATTATAAGTATGTCCGCCTTCACCAAGCGTCGAATCAATCATAAGGGCATTTCCCTCATAACTTTCGCCTGCTGGAGACAGAAATTCGAGACATTCATTCAAAAGAACTGGCGTATGAACTATTTCCATTCAACAATAAAATCATCTGAAATCTCATGATGAAGAAAAGAAATTAAAAGCAGGTTTTCGAAAATGAATGACCTGCTTCTAAAATTCAACATCAGGAAAAATCAGATGAAAATCCCCTTCCACCCAATATAATATTTACAAATTTATATCATCAAAATCTTCCGCTGCATCCTTAAACATAGATTCACATTCTGCAAGATATTCAGCATAAACAGCCGAATTCCAAATTTCCATATGATTAGCTACACCAAGAATCGTACAATCTTTTGTCAGGTCTGCATATTCGCGCAAAGATTGTGGAATGGATAAACGGCCGTTTTTGTCAAATTCGACATCCTGCGCCGGAGCGATAAACCTTCGTACAACCATCATGCTTTTTTCTTTAAGCAGCGATGCACTTCCAGTTATTTTTGACTGAAACTGTTCCCATTCATCCAGTGTAAAAAGCCATAAGCAGCGTCCTGAACCTTTGGTAATCATAAGTACATTTTGATTTACAGCAGTTCTCAACTTTACAGGAAACGAGAGTCTGCCTTTATCATCAATCGTATTATTGTATTCACCAGTTAATAGATTCATACCCACTTACTACCACTTTCTACCACAATTTCCCACTTATTCACTATTTTATACTAAAAAAGACTAAAGTCAACGGGATTTTCTGCCAATAATTAAAAAAACATAATTTTTTTTCTTACAATAACTCAACAGAAAAAGACTAATAAAACATTTAGTAAACTGTATAGGAACTTTAAAAGCATCTATGTCAACTTTTTCAACACTAAACGAAAGCAGTCTTCACAAAACCTTAAAAAACATTTACTGCATTCAAAACGAGGGCACCACCGAAGTTGATAAAAACGGATACATTTACGACATTCTTACAAAAGAGGGAAAAGCAATAGAAATTCAAACACAAAATCTTTCTGCACTGCTCCCAAAAATTCTTACGTCTCTGCAAAATTCAATTTCAATAAAAATCGTTCATCCTGTAATCATAAAAAGAGTCATAGAAGTTTATGATGATGAAGGAAACAGAATAAGCAGACGAACAAGTCCTAACAAAGGATGCATTTACGACATTTTCCGGGAACTTACAGGCATTTACCCGGTTCTTTTAACAAAAGGATTCGAACTTGAAATAATTGAAATAGAATCTATTGAAAAAAGATTACGCACAGAAAATCCAGTACAAACAAAAAACAGACAAAGAAGATTCAAAAAAAACTGGATAAAAACAGATAAGGAACTTAAAGAAATACTAAATACAAGAACTTTTTCTTCAAAAAAAGATTATCTGAATCTTATACCGGCGGAGCTCGAAAAATCATTCACTTCAGCACAGTTAAAAACAGCATTAATTAACAACGGATTTCCAACAAGAAAAATTTCAGCAGACACAAGTCTTATGCTGTGGGTTCTTACAAAAATGCAGCTTGTTACACGAACAAAACAAGGACGAGCGTATTTATACAGCATAAACAATTAAACAAAGACAATTCACACATTCACAAAAAAACAATATATATAATCAATAACATACATAAAAAAAAGACCGTTCCGATAAAATCAAGAACGGTC
>CAMOWQ010000108.1 GCA_946628495.1 uncultured Treponema sp.
GAGCTGAAGACGTGCCTCTCTCCATGGAATTGAGTTAAAATAGTTGTTTCCCATAACAAACAAGCCTCTTTTAAGTGATAATTAATTCTTTAAGTATAATTAAAAGTTATAATTGCGTAAAGTATTATAGAACAAACTGCTATTTTGCAAGAAAGTAAATTCCTGTTACAGAACCATTCTGTCCAGAAATATAAACATCCTGACTTTTCCATGCAGCAGCATCGGCTTCAGTAAGGACATAGTAAAATACCGTACTACTTGCAGTAATTACTCCGTAACTGTCACCAGCAGTTTTATTCACAGTACCTCCAAGCATTTTTCCTTCAAAATAAGTAGTCCAGCTGGAATTTCTTATTTTAAAAGCAGCGCCTGAATTCGCAAATGTAAGTTTCAAAATAGAACCTTTTTCCGCATTGGCAAAATTGGATTTTTCAATCTTACAGCTGTCATCCCAACCTAATTTTATTCCAGTCGTACTTACTGTAACAGCTTTTCCATCATTCCAGCCGATTGTCTCAGGAGTAGATTCAACGTATCCCGGAATAGAAACATTTGTAATGCCAACAGTATCCATCATTGCCTTTATAATATCAGGGAAGAACCATTTACATTCATTGCGTTCCAGCCAGCCATGATGCTCACCATTATATTCATTCTTATTTGCACCTTCGTGTCCGTCTGGAGAAGCAATCATATTATCCCAAAGAACGACAGGAATACCTATATCATAAGCTTTCTTAAAATAGCTTTTTGCCCATTTTATACGTTCCTGCGTATTATCTTTATTAGAAGCACTGGCTTCACCCATTACAACGCCAATTCCATTATCAACATATTTTGTTTTAAGATAATTAAAAATTGCTACCAAAGAAGCTTCATCATCGCTTCCAAATACAGAATCTGAATTTGACATTGCAAATGCAAACGGACTGTAAGCATGTGTAGAAAGAATCAATTTTCCGGCACTGTCTTCCGGCATCGTATAAGCCTCAAGCATATTTTTATCACTTCCGCTTGCTGCATAACCTGGAACCATAATATATCGTTCTGCATTGTTGCCACCAGTTGCCCTTATGGCTTTTATACAGGTATTTTCGTATTCAGTAATTACATCACAATACGGTTTTGCGCTTGCACTCGTTGAAAAATACCATTCATTTGCAGAACCAACAGCACGAGGTTCATTCAATACTTCAAAAACAAGTTTCTCTCCGTATGAATTATTAAATACCGTTGCAATCTGAGTCCAGACTTTTCCAGATATGCATTTGACTTTGCCTTTACAGATGCATCCGTTGTAGAAAGAGCAAAACCAGGAGTTTTATTTATATCAGCAACCGACAGATTATCATGATGCACATTCAAAATTACATACAAATCATCTGCAATAGCCCAATCGACAATCTGTTTTACACGAGCCATCCATTCAGAATTAATAGTATAATTACCGTCATTTGTTACATGATTATGCCAGCTTACAGGAATACGAATTGTCTTGAAACCTGCAGCCTTTACAGCATCAATCATTGCTTTTGTTGTTGCAGGCATTCCCCAGGCAGTTTCGGTCTCAGTTCCGCAATTTATTTTATTATTCGTAGCATCAAGCGTATTTCCAAGATTCCAGCCGATTGCCATGTTTTTGGCCATTTCGACTGTATTTAAGCTGGAATTTATAATTCCAGGCTTTTCATTATTACCAGTAGTTCCTGAACAGCCTGCAAACAAAAATAAAGATGCAAGAACGACAAGTCCTGTTTTTTTAAGATTTCCGAATAATTTTTTCATCTTATGCCTCCAGAAATATGAATGCTATTCTTTTTTTGTACTTTTGATTACTGTCTCTGTAATTTCAGGGAAATACCACTGAACTTTTCGTCTGTCATAATAACCGAATCTTTCTCCCTGCGATTTACTTGGATTTGGAGCACCGTTATCCCAAAGGCATGATGTCATACCATACTCACGTGATTTTGTAAGAAAATATTCAAACCATGCAACTCTGTCTGCAATATTATCTTTATTCGTAGCACCCATCTCGCCAATAACAACAGGATATCCTTTTAATATGAAAGAATTATTCAAACGTCTGAACATAGAACCAAGTTCAACTTTATGTGCCGAAGTAAAATTATTATCACCAGGAGTTGCCATTGCAAAATTATATGGAGAATACATATGAACTGACAAAATCAGTTTGCCAGGAGCATCGTCAACAGGCATCTTAAATGCTGAATTCAGGGCAGAATCTGGAGAGGCCTGAAGTCCCGGAATCATTACAAAACGCTTTTTATTATTTCCACCTGTTGCACGAATTGCATCAAGTGACACCTGATTCAATTTATTCAATGTTTCCGCTGCATCGCGACATTCTTCCGCATTCTGGTCAAACCACCATTCATGTCCCGTGCCTCTTAGACGAGGTTCATTCATTGTTTCAAAAACAAGATGCTCATCATAACCATTGTTGAAAACAGTTCCAATCTGAGTCCAAAGATTTACAAGAAAATTTGCAGATTCTTCATAATTAACGCTGTTCGGATAATAACCGCTGCAAACAGGCATTTTCTGCGGCCGGTCAAAACAGTCATGATGGGAATTCAAAATTACATACATTCCATCTTCTATAGCCCAGTCAACAATTTCCTTAACTCTTGCCATCCATTCTTTTTGAACCGTATATGTTTTTTTGTCCATATGAGCGGCCCACGATACCGGCAGTCTTAACGTTTTTATTCCAGAAGAAGCAAGTCCGTCTATCATTTCGCGGGTTGTTCTAGGCTGCCCCCAGCTTATTTCGGAATTCATGCCTCCACCACCCAATGCATCAAGAGTATTTCCTAGATTCCATCCTACTGTCATATCTACAACAACATCTGCGGCTTTTTCTACATTAAACGGCTTTTTTCCTAAATCTTTTGCAACCTGCTTTTTATCAAATTTAAGTGGAATTTTTTTCTCAGCAGAAAAAACATTAACTGCAAAAACAAATGCCAGTACTGCGGCACAAATAATTCTTTTTTTCGAAATCATCTTCATTGTCGTTTCTTACACCTCATTTTTTTAAGTAATTCATTATAACAGAAAAATCAAACTATAGTACAAATAACATGCATTTTATAAATAAACATACAAACATTTTCCCACATTTATCACCTTATAATTATCAACATTGAAGAAACCGCTTTTTTTATATACTATATAAATTATGAAATTCTACGGTGAACTTACCATTCTGACTCTTCTATTAATTACAAACGGAAGAATTTTCTTTTTAAAAAAAACAAACCTCGATCCGGTAGTAATTCTTGCGCCAATATCTCTGTTTTTATCTCTGCTGCAGATTGCCGCCTGGAACATCGATTTTTTTACATTAACAACGCTTGTTCTTTCGATATTGGTTTCTCTTTCGAATTTCCATGCATTGTTCCGTTATTCTGAGCAAGTCTATATTGACCATTACAGTCCTCTTATGTATTTCTGGGGAATTCTTACTGGTATAATCTCAACCGTTCTTCTTTTTCTTCTTATTTTTTATTCGCCCGTAGAACTTAGAAAAGAAAAACTTGGCATTGAAGAAGAAAAAATTCTGCTTACGGGAAATTTCAAAAGCGGATTTCAAAAATCTTCCGCATTCGATATTCCTGACGGAACTTTATACACATTCAAAAAAATCAAGGAAGCAGACGAACAGACCGAACAAAAACCCAGCATCATTTTCTTTGCAGATAAAACAGGCGATACACTCATGTACAAACCTTATCTTCAGTTACTTTCGCTGCAAGGCTACGATGTTTATTCAGCAGATTTCTTTTCAAAAGATTGCAGATGGCTTCATTCCGGCGGAGATTCAAAATATACACGACGAATTATAATGGCCATTCAGAAAGTTGCAGCCCCTCAAAAATTTTCCATGAACCGTGAATTTTATAATTACAATATTCTTCAGGAATGCAATGCAATGGTTACTCTGCTTTCGTCTCAGGAATTCAATACTAAAAATGATACGGAAGAAGCTTCCTGTAAAAAATTTATCCTTATAACAGATACAATGGGGATTAACGCCGCAAAAGATTATGCAAATCAGCATCCGCAGAAAATTCAGACCGTAATTTCGCTTGCATCGCTTAATTCATACACAACACAAGGGTTCGGCACAATAGCACAGACAGATCCTCTGCTTGCACAAGTTTTGCAGGGAAAAATACCCTTAGAAAGAAAAACAAGATATCAGATGAATGAAATAAATCAGATGATTCAGGAAACAATAAACCTTATTCCACAAGAAACAAAAACGGAGGCAACAGATGAATCTCTTTGAACTTGATGAATATTTTAATTCTATATTACACCGTGAAAATTTTCCGTCAGACCCTGCAACAAACGGCATACAGATTCAAAACGGCAATCCTTATGCAGATATAAAAAAAGTTGCTTTTGCAGTAGACGCAAGTGCACAGACAGCAGAACTTGCCTTAAAAAATGGAGCTCAGGCACTTTTTGTTCATCACGGAATTTTCTGGGGACACTGTCAGCCAATTACAGGTTCATTCTATAAAAGAACTGCTGAATTTATAAAAAATGACCTTGCATTAATTGCATATCATATTCCACTTGATGCTAATCCCGAAATCGGAAATAACTACGGCACTGCATTCCGCCTTAACATGCAGAATCTTTTACCATTCGGTAGCTGGAAAGGCATGACAATTGGTGTAAAAGGCGAACTTCCAAAACCAATGACGATCGAAGAACTTGCAAAATGTGCCATGAGATCAAATAAAAAAGCACCCGTAATACTGAATTTTGGCAAAAACGACATAAAAACTGTTGGAATAATTTCTGGAGGAGCAAGTCAGGATGTAGAACAGGCAGTTCAGCAGGGATTAGACGCATACATTACAGGTGAATTTGAACACGAACAGTATCATTTTATAAAAGAGTCTGGAATTAACGTTATTGCCGGAGGCCACTACGAAACGGAAACAGTTGGTGTAAGCCTTTTGAGCGAGAAACTTCAAAAAGAAACAGGCATTCAGACAATATTTATAGACGTACCGACAGGATTATAAGAATTACAAACTGACTGTAAACTTAACAAACTTTCTGCAAATAAAAAATCTGCAAAAAAAAAAAAAAATCTGAAAAAAAAAAAAAAAATGCGGATACTGTAAATTATATTAATTTTTCTGTAGAATCCTGCCGATAAACAAAGTGGAGTATTTTATGAACAGAAAAACTATTTTTCTAAAAGCTGTTACAGCTGTTTCAATTGCATTTATTTCATCTATTTTTTTGGGATGCAAAGATATAAGACTTGAAGATTCTACAAAAACAGCAGCACCTATCGTAAAGGCCTCAAAAAAAGGTATTATTCTTTCAATTCCTCAGAACACAACAGGAACAAAATCAATAAGCATTTACCGTTACGACGTAACAGACGAAGATGAAGAACCTGAATATTTTAAACTGGCAATTCTTTTTCCAAAAAATTACATTATAAATTCAACGCAAAAAGGAAACAGTTTTCTTTACGAAGACTTATATGTTTTAAAAGATCATTCCTACAAATATTGCGTAAAATACTACGAAACAAGTACTTCTATTATTTCCAATACTTCAGAAAAAATAAAAGCGCCGTCAGACTGCGATTACGACGATAATACAAATTTTTCTTATGACACGCTTTCTTCTCAATACTCTTATGATAAAACAAACGAAAGCATTAAACTTACAGCAACAATAAAAATTCCAACAGGAAGTCCGCTCAAAGATTTTAATCCTATGCTTGCAGTTTCAAACGGAAGCGAAATAAGCCTTTTTGCACTTCCAGATTTAAAAGCTGCCGGCGAAGTTTACCTTACAAATCTTTTTACAGATGCTTATTTGAATACGCCTGTTCAAATTCTTGGAATTGTCGGACAGAAACCTGAATATGCACCTGCCGAAAAAGAAGAAGATGAAAATAAAAAAATTCAAAATTATACCTGGAGCGTTCTTTCTAAAATAGACATTTATTCTGTCGAAGATGCCGAAGTTATCGAAGATTCAACAATTACAGTAGAAACTCAGACTGGAACAGAATCATTTGGCTATCCAGATTTATAATTTTTTGAATAGAACACCTGATTTTTCAAATTAAAACGTTTTTCTTATACTAAAACATGGTTATGCATTCATTTTAAATGACAATTGAACATAATTTGCAAAAATGTTATTTTATCGGCATGAATACATTAGTAGCATTATGTGCAGTTGGCGCAGAAAAAATCCTCGGAAACGAAATCAAACATTTAGGATATAAATTAAAGGGCAACACACCAGGCAGAGTTTCTTTTTACGGTGATGATACCGCTCTCTTCAAAACAAACCTATGCCTTCGGACAGCAGACCGAATTTATCTTCAGCTGGCTGAATACAACGCATTGGATTTTGATTCCCTGTATGACGGGGCATATGCAATAAACTGGCAGGATTATCTTAAAAAAGACACAAAACTTACAGTTGATAAAGTTCGCTCTCACAAATCAAAATTAAATTCTGAACATTCCATTCAGGGAATGATTCACAAAGCAGCATATTCAAAACTTCAGGATGTATGGCACATGTCGTCAATGCCGGAAACAGGAACACAATCTGACATACGAATTTATCTTGAAGAAAATAAAGTTTATATTCTTCTTGATCTTTCAGGTCTTCCACTTCATAAACGCGGATACAGAGTTGACGGAGGAATAGCACCTTTACGCGAAACAACAGCTGCCGTGCTTCTTCAGGAAATGCTCTGGCGTCGTAAGACTCCACTTCACGATCCATTCTGCGGTTCAGGAACAATTCCTATTGAAGCAACTCTTTACGCTTTTAATGTTGCGCCAGGATTTGGAAGACGTTTTGCAATTGAAGATTTACCGTTTTTTAATGCAGATCAGGCAAAAAGAATAAAAGAAGAAGAAGCTGCAAAAATACGCACGGACGTTGAAGTAAGAATTACCGGTTCCGACATTTCTGCTCAAGCTGTAGAAAGAGCCCGCAAAAATGCTGAGTATGCATGTGTAATGGCAGGAAGAGCTTTAAAATCAATAGGCATTAGCGCACACATTCCTCGTCCTGATTTTATACAGAGCGATTTTGCAGATTTACAGGCACCTTATGATTCTGGTTTAATTCTATGCAATCCACCTTATGGAGAACGCCTTTCCGACGAAGAACAGGTTGCAGAACTTTACAAAAAAATGTCATCTCTTTGGAACGATTTTCCAGACTGGAATATGGGAATTATCACTTCCAACGAATCATTCCAGAATAACTTCGGACATAACGCAACAAGCCTTAAACCGCTAAAATCCGGCAATCTTGATACATGCCTATATATTTATGACAGAACAAAACCGGAACCTCAAAACCAGAAAGATTTAACATACAGAAAATCTTATAAAAAACAGGATTAAAAATGGCAATCGTAGTTGAACACGAAAAACGAAAAAAAGAAATATTACAAAAAGCCCTGGATGTTTTTGAAGCCGAAGGCTATAACGATGCAACATTCCAAAAAATTGCAGACCGCTGCGGTATAACAAGAACGACCTTATACATCTATTTTAATAACAAACAGGAAATTTTTCTGTGGAGCATAAAGCAGCTTCTTTCAACACTCGAACTTTCCATTAATGAAATAACAGCGAAAGAAGAATTAAGTGCAGAAGAAACACTACGCATTACAATGCATAAAATTGTTGATTCATGCAAAGAAAATAAACAGCTTTTTAATGTACTGCTTCCTTATCTTTTGCAGCTAAAAAAAACAGGAAAAGAACCTGCAGAAAGAATACGACGAAGAGTAATAAAATTAAAGCATTTTATGAGTACCCAAGTTATAAAGGGAATTCATTCAAAAGAATTTAAGGATACCAACGTAAAGGACATAAACGAAATGCTTTATGCAATGATAGAATCGGCCATTTTCCGACTTACAATCATGGATGAAAATTGTGACAATATAAAATCGGCCATCAACCTTGCGATTGACGGCCTTCTAATTTCAAAATAAAACTTAAAGCCCGGTAAAACGGGCTGTTTTTTTAGTATTTAGCTTTTCTTAAACGAACCTGTTCAATGTCTTCGCAGAACAATTGTCTCAAGTCATTCAATCCAAGAGCCATAAGAGCCATACGGTCAATACCAATACCCCAAGCAAGAACAGGACAATCAACACCCATAGCTTTTGTAACTTCAGGACGGAAAATACCAGAACCGCCAAGTTCAAACCAACCCAATACAGGATGTTTGATATGAACTTCGATAGAAGGTTCTGTGAACGGGAAGTAACCAGGAACATATT
>CAMOWQ010000109.1 GCA_946628495.1 uncultured Treponema sp.
AGGTTGTAAAGAATGCACAGGCTTTGGCTGAAGGCTGTAAGTCTCACAACATTCCACTCCAGACTGGTGGAACAGACAACCACCTTATGCTCTGCGATGTAACTGTTTACGGTCTCACAGGAAAACAGGCAGAAGCTGCCCTCTTCAAGTGCGGTGTAACTGCTAACGCAAACGCTCTTCCATACGACAAGAACGGTGCATGGTGGACATCTGGTATCCGTATCGGAACTCCAGGTCTTACAACACTTGGTATGAATGAAGCTGACATGAAGGAAGTTGCAGACATCATCGACTTTGTTCTCAAGAACACAAAGCCTGGCGTAACAAAAGAAGGAAAGCCTGCTAAGGGTAAGATTGAAATCAGCGACGATACAGTAAATGCAGCCCGCGCTCGTGTAAACAAGCTGCTTGGTGCACACGTACTTTATCCGGAACTCGACCTCGACTTCCTTAAAAAAGAATTTGTAAAGGCATAAAGTTCTAAAGATGAATTTTGGCTTGCAACACGGCTCATATTGAACCGCCCGCATGTTACAATTCATTTTATATTTAAAGGGTACAGTAGTTATAATGACAAAACTACCGTGCCCTTTATTTTTTTCCGATATTTTTTTCTAACAAAACTTTCACCACAAGCACTAATTTCTTATTACATAGAAAAATAATTTGACATCTGACATTTCACCCCCTACACTATTAATATATTAACGGAAAGGAGTTTATATGGCTAAATTAAATTTTATTAACAAGAGTGTTCGCCGCCAGCTTTCAGTTCCTATTGGCGTGGTTTTGTTTATTCTTCTTACATTATGTTCAATTTTTATTACAAACTCAGTACAGGAATCCCTTTCAGAACTTTCTGCTAAATACCTTGAAGCCTCTGCTGCAAAGTACAGTGAAAGTGCGGCAAAAATTCTTGTTTCGGAATTTAACATTGCAAAAACTCTTCAAGCATCTATTGAAGGTTACGAAGATATTCCAGAATACGAGCGGCGAGATTACATAAACAATCTCCTAAAACATACACTGGAACTGAATCCTTCTCTTATCGATTCCTACTGTATTTTTAAGGCAAATATGCTCGACAGTCGTGATGCAGAATTTGCAAATTATGATGAAACCTACGATGAAACAGGCCGCTTAATTCCCTATTGGACGAACGACGGTAAAAGTATTTCCTGCTGTGCGCTTACTGAATATGAAGGAAGTTTCTGGTATGAAGAGCCTATGAAAGCAAACCGCGGAATTCTTATTCAGCCAAATCCGTATGAAGTTGGAGGACAACTCATGTGGGTTTGTGGCGTAGCATTTCCTATACACAATAAAAACAACGAAATTGTAGGTATGCTCGGCGTTGACATGTCTCTGAGTTCACTTTCTGAAATTCTTAAAACTGCAAAAGTTTATTCTACAGGCTATCTTTCACTTATTGCTCATACAGGACTTATTGCTGTAACAAAAGATTCAAGTTCAGAAGGTGAATTATGTGATGATTTTGTAGATTCAAAAACTGCTAAGTATTTTGAAAATTCAGCAAGAACTCTTGAATCTTTCGATTTCAAGGAAAAGGAAAACGGAACTTCAATCATAAAACTGTATCAGCCGCTAACTGTTGACGGAGCAAAAGAAGTATGGTTTTTAGGAGTAAATGTTCCTGAAGCAGAAGTTTTTGCTATCGTAAAAAAAATCACGGCTTTTGTATCTGTTCTGTTCGTAGTTACGCTTTTTATTGTCATTTTGCTCACCTATATTATTATCAGAAAGGTTGCAAAAGAAATGAACAAAGGTGTAGACGCAATGAAAAACATTGCGCAGGGAGATGGTGATTTGACCGTTCGAATGAAAATTCACACAAATAACGAACTTGGTCAGATGTATACATATTTTAATGAAACAATCGAAAAGATTCACGATTCAATTAAAAAGGTAAAAGATGTTTCTGACCGCATGACTATTGACGGACGAGAACTTGGAGACAATATGTCAGAGACAGCTGCTTCTGCTAATCAGATTACATCGAATATTGAAAGCGTTAATCGTCGCGTAAAAATGCAGAGCGAAAATGTAATGGAAGCCGTAACATCCATGCAAAAAATTCATTCAAGCGTAAAAGATCTCATATCAACAATTCAGTCTCAAAGTTCGAGCGTTGTAGAATCTTCTTCTGCTGTTGAAGAAATGGTTGCAAATATTAATTCTGTAACAAATATTCTTAATAATAACAGCAGCACAATCACAAATCTTGAAAATTCATCTAATGAAGGTAAAACCAGTATCGAACAGACTGTTCAGGCAACTCTAAAAATTCAGGAACAGTCAAAAATTCTTCTTGAAGCAAGTACCGTTATTCAAAATATTGCAAGTCAGACAAACCTTCTTGCCATGAACGCTGCAATTGAAGCGGCACATGCAGGAGATTCTGGAAAAGGATTCAGCGTTGTTGCAGATGAAATCAGAAAACTTGCTGAAGATTCTAACAATCAGGGTAAAAAAATTACAACAAATCTTAAAGAAGTTATTGAAACAATCAATGTAGTTGCAGAATCTACAAAACAGATGCAGGAAATCTTTAATCAGGTATTTGACTTTACACAGAAAGTTTCTGAACAGGAAACGACAATTCTTAATGCCATGCAGGAACAAAGCGAAGGCGGAACACAGATTCTTACTGCAATGCATCAGATTAATGACATCACTGCACATGTAAAAGATGGCGGTGATATAATGCAGACGGAAACAGATACTGCAACAGAAAAGATGGAAAGCCTAAGCCGTCTTACAGATGAAATCACTGCAAGCATCGAAGAAATGTCAATTGGAATTGAAACTATCAACAAGTCTATAAACAGCGTAAATGACCTTACACATAAAAATACAGACAATCTGGGACTTCTTGAAGAAACTGTACAGAAATTCAAGGTATAAATTGAATAAAAATATGCAGGATTTTTTTAGCAGGTATCAGTATTGGATTTTATAGTTTACTGTCTTTGCCCTATGAAACCATTTCATCTTTTATAAGAATTATAAAGGTTTCTTAGGGCAATTACTTATACAGATTTTCTTAAATACTTCGGATTGCCTTCATTTCTTTTTTACGTTCATACATTGCCTTGTCGGCACGGGTAAATACAGAAGAAAAATTTCTATCTATTCTTTCATCATAAAGAGCAAATCCAACAGCTGCTGAAATTTTTTCCCATGGTTCAAGATCGGAACTTATAGAAACAGTATCGATACTGGTATTCAACAAATCTACAAGAGGCATTACATTTTTATAATCATGATGCTCTACGATTACGACAAATTCATCTCCACCGATTCTATATACAGAAGAATTTTCAAAAACAGCATTAATCATTTCGCTTAATTTTTTTAGAGCAATATCCCCTTTTTCATGACCATAATTATCATTTATTACTTTCAGATAGTTCAAATCAATCATTACAATTCCAAAATCCCGGTAACCGCGTGCAATCTTACGATCAAGGCGTTCAATTTCGTTATCGTATGACGTTTTATTTCTTATACCAGTAAGAGAATCTGTATGAGCAAGTTCGTTCATTAAGTTTGCCTGATGTTTTGTTTCATCAAGTTCTTTTGAAGTTTCAAACAGATTCTTCATATATTTTTCCAATTCAAGAATTAAATCTGCAAACTGATACGATAAAGCGGTTATTTCATTTTTTCCGTGAATTTCACTTTTAATTCTTTCTGCAATATGAGGATTTTTTGTAAGCGAAAACTCACGCATTTCAGATTCAAGGGAAATAATTTTCTTTACAAAACTGTCATTAATAAAAAGCATTATAAAAATTATAAATAAAATCAAAAGAATAATTATTAAACCAGCCTGCTGTAATGTTGTAATAAGAATAGACCTGTCCACATCTGCAACCTCAACTTCAGTACCAATAAGACCGATTTTCTGCCCGTTGATAATAAGCGGCGTATAATAGGCATAAGTATGCCCCCATTCATTGTTCCAGATCTGAAAATCATCCAGTTTCTCTCCTGAAAACCAGGTATTCCATTCTACAGGATATTCTTCCGGTGCATTAAAATATTCATCACCAAGATACAGATAAGTACCTTCATCTGCTTTATTTCCTTCCGCATCCTTATGAGTACGTTCCCCGTCAATCATATAAACCATAACATATTCATCTTCTCTAGGAACCAGATAATATGTATATGGAAGATTAAAGGATTCGCGGGCTTTTTCAAAAGTCAAGAGCCAATATTCATGCTGATAAATAAAATATGCCTTTTTTTCTTCATCGGAAAGTTCTTCATAACGAAAAATTCCGTTTTTTTCAGAAGAAAGAGTGCTATTTTGAACAAGAAGCTTCTTAAAATCATTAAGTGCTGTGTGATATTCAGAAAAATCATACGGAATATCAATTTCGGCATAGTGTTCCATATAGTAATTCTGATAAATTATAAATTCATTGCCGGAATTCTGAATAATTTTTTCCAGATAATCACCGATATTTCGGGCATTTCTAAGACTATTCTTTTTTATAATACCTATTTGATTCAAATATGTAACAGTTCCACAAACTAAAATCGAAAAAAGAGAAATAATTCCGAAAATAAATGCAAATTTAAAAACAAGACTATCGGTTCGTTTTAAGGCGGTAATTTCGTTTTCCATACACTGCAATTATAACATATTATTTAAAATTGTTCATCAAAAAAAAACAAAAGTCATAAAGGCAATTTTTTATACGCTGAAAAATCAGGCAAGTTCAACAAGTGCACGACGGAATAGGATTTCCTCCCTTTCTTTCTGAGATTTTCCTGCAAAATCCGGTTCATTAGTAAGAAGTTCTGCAAGCTGAGCAATTTTCTGTTCTACAATGCGTTTTTCATACCCCATGCTTGCAAGGGAAGCAACTACGTCCGAATACGGTGTTGCAGCAGGCATTCGCACGGCAGCACCGGCAGTATTGTCGCTGAGTTTCAGTTTGCCTTTTAATGTAAGTATCATTTTTCCGGCAGTCTTTTTTCCAACGCCCGGGATTTTTTCAAGCATTTCAAGATCGCCCCGTTCCAAAACATCCATTAATCTTGAAGACGTAACAGAACTCATTATTTTTACAGCACCTTTAGGCCCTACTCCATCAACTTTGAGCAAATCCAAAAAAAGAGAACGTTCATCCGCACTTGCAAAACCATAAAGGCACATTACCTGATCAGTATGCTGCAGCCACGTATAAACACGAGCTTCACTCCCGACAGGAGGAAGCATATCAAGATTTGAATCTGGAACACATAAATCCCATTCAACACCATTCGTATCTATAAAAATCTGTTTTGGAAATTTTCCTGTAATTATTCCGCTAAGTGAATTGAACATAAAAAAAATTATAAAATAAATCGGGTTTGTTGACAACTTTTCCAGATGGAATATACTGTAAAACTAAACATAAAGAGGAAGCCAATGTTTGATATACAGAAATACAAAAACTTTGCAAGGGTGCAGCTAAAAAAACGATGGGCAATTCCTGTTGTCATTACAATAATTATAACAGTGATTAACATTCTTTTTGAACTTCCATTCTTTCTAAAGGTACTAAACTCTCCTGAACTTGCAGAAATAATGTCGACTGAATATTCAAGTTTCTTTGAATATTACATTGCTATTGATAACGTTTTAACCCAATATTCTTCAACTCTTACAATGATTGTAAGAATGATTATAGAAGCTGTTTTTTCTGTAGCAGGAATAAAAGTATTTCTAAAAATGTCCCGCTCACCAGAAAAAGTGAATTTTACAGATTTTATAGAAGGATTTAACGACTGGCTTCGGGCAGCAGGAACTTCTTTATGGAAATTTCTCTGGGTAACAATCTGGACAATGATTCTTGTCATTCCAGGAATTATAAAAAGCATCGCCTACTCTCAAGTTTTTTTCCTTATTGCTGAATTTCCAAATCTTTCAATACGAAAGGCTCTCAGAATAAGCATAATAATTACAAACGGACACAAAATGGATCTTGTAATAACATTCTTCAGTTTTATAGGATGGATACTTCTTACCGCACTTACATTAGGCTTAGGATTTTTCTTCCTTGAACCGTATATGCAGATGACTTTTATCAACGCATACCATGACATGCTTAGAGAAGCAATAGAAACAGGAAAAATAAAGCCGGAGGATTTGCAGTAATGAAAAAATCAACAAAAACAGGCATTATCATATTTATAGTTGTAATTTTAGTCACAATATTTTTTTCACTCTCACAGTTTTTCTTTAATGATTACGAAAAATCTTCTGCTAACTGGGAAAGCGGCATACAGCAAAATTTTCACGGAAACGGAAAATACATAGCAGAAATTTATATAGAAGGCGTAATCGAAAGCGAAAATTCAAGCTACAATCAGAAATGGCTTTTATCTGTAATAAAAAAGCTTAAGAACGATGAAAAGAATTCTGCAATAGCACTGTTCATAAATTCTCCGGGAGGTGGCGTTTACGAAGCAGATGAAATATATCTTGCACTTCAGGATTACAAAAAAACAGGCAAACCCGTTTATGCGTACATGGGACCAATTGCAGCTTCAGGCGGATATTATATTGCATGTGCAGCAAACAAAATTTATGCAAACAGGAACACTCTTACAGGTTCAATCGGAGTAATTTCAGGACAGTCCTTTGACCTTACGGAACTGCTTGACAATCTTGGCATAAAATCAGAAACAATCCATGCAGGAAAAAATAAAAACATGGGCAATTATAACGAACCTCTTTCTGAAGAACAGAGAGAAATATTACAAGAAATTGCCGACGAATGTTACGAACAGTTTACAGGCATAGTAGCTTCTCAAAGAAATATTCCGCTTGATGAAGTTAAGCAGCTTGCCGATGGACGTGTATATACTGCAAAGCAGGCATTAAACCTTAAACTTATAGATGGAATTGACACATGGGATAACGTACTTTCACTTTTTAATGAAGACTATTTTATAGAAAATCCGTGCCATTTTAAAACATTTAAATATGAACGTAAAAAAAGCTTTTTTGAAATGATGCTCGAAGGTAAAACAATAACAGGCAGTTCTCAATACAGTGCACTGAATTCAAAACTGCCGTCATACATCTGTCCGGTTTTTAATTAAATTTTTATTCCAAAAGATAGACTGCAGCCTTTTTTCCGTTTACAAGAGTATCTATCTTTTTTATCAGTTCAAACCCTTTTTCTGCTGTGGCCGATTCAAACTCCTGTTTTCGTGCCGTAAGCAGAATAATTTTTCCACCAGTTTTCATTTTTCTGCGGAACGAATCAAGCATATCATCGTAGAATTTTCTGATATCAGGAATCTCTTCATAATAACCCCATGGCGGATCCGTTATGAAAACATCAATAGATTTATCTTTTATTGAGGAAAGAATCATTGCATCTTCAACCGCCACATGAACATTTTCTTTCTGCAGCATTTTTTTTGATTTTACCATGTCAATTTTTTCTTCATCAATATCGCCTGCATAAAGCTCGCTATACCTGAATTTTGATGCAATCTGAACAGGAATTGAACCGTAGCCGCAAAAAGGATCACATACTACACAATCTTCATTCAAATCTGCAAACGACCCCATAAGATATGCAAATTCGGGACGCAACTCACCTTTATTAAGATTTTTTTCTGTAAATTCACGTTTTGAAATAAGTTCACCGCAAAATGCAAAACCTTCACGACGTATGGAAAACCAAACTTCATTTGTCGGAGAAAGCCTGTCAAGTTTTAATTTTGAATTTGAAAGGACATATTCTTCCGCACGACGCGTAAGATTTTTATCTACTTTTGCAAATTGATTTTCATTTTGAAAACGAACGCGAAAACTGCCCTTGTTTACAAGAAAATAATTTTTTGAAGAACACACGGCACCTACAAGGGAAGGAAAACTAAGAGACTTACCTTTCATTGTTTTTAAAACAAAATATGTATTATTGAAATAAATTACTTTTTCAAGTTCACGTGAATCACCGTCAAAACGATAATGAACAAGACCGTCAAGAAGATTCAATATTTTCAATTTTGAAAAACGAGAGGTCAAATCATTCTGAACAACACTCTGAAAACCAGTTATAAACGTTGATATAAATTCCGCCATGTCTTATATTATATTTGTTTTTCATATTTTGTTGTAGTAGGAATTAGTTGTATAGCAGGGCAAACGCATTATAAATACAGGCATACACAAAAAATCGCTGCCAGTCAA
>CAMOWQ010000110.1 GCA_946628495.1 uncultured Treponema sp.
TTGCTTTTGCGTAAAGATTTAAGGATTTATAACAATCTGCAAGTCCAAACAAAGCATAACTGTTTGACGGATAATACGAAAGACATTTTTCATAATATCTTACGGCATTATCAATCTTATTCTGCTTACGTTCTGTGTCACCAAGACCGACCAATGCATAATTGTTGTTGTTTTCGATTTCCAAAATTGCTTCGAAGGATTTTGTTGCTCCTTCATAATCATCCTGCTTTAAAAGTTGATAACCTCTCTTTGAAAGCTCAGAGATTTTTTCATTTTCAGATTTTTCTTTTGGAACCAGAATATCATCATTAACTGGAAATGATGAATCTTCGACAGCTTTTTCCTCCATATTTTTAAATCCCCTTCATCTTTACGAACTTAATTAAATACTTTCAAATACTTTTGTATTAAAGACATTTTTTAGATTAATTAAATTCTTTACTAAAATTTAAATTGTTTCGTTCATACGACAACTAATCTTCCATCACTTTAGAAATGATTTTGGCAAGCTGCTCATACAAACATTCTGACTTCCTGCTATTATGTGCCAAATAATATTGCTTCAGAGCCTTAAGAGGTTCATTTCTATCTACATAAAAATCTCCACATCTTGTAAGACCATCTGAATATCCAGTGGTAATATAAATTCTCCGTGCATCTTCTACATTACCATTGTTAAACATTATGTTAGCTTTTCGATTTAAAATTACCTTTTGTTCAGATGTTAATCCACCAACAGGATTGTCAGTGACCTTTATGAAACCATCAGGAATTTTCTTTTCAGAAATCGTTTTAGTGAATTTCTGTTCTATATCAGTTCGTCCAGCCATTTTTAATATTTAATTAATTTTATCATATAGTTATAAAATGTCAAACTTTTTACCCGAAATTTATAACAAAAAGTTATGAAATTTTTAAGAATCCGATTTAGGATATGTGTAAAAATCCACTATGGAACGTCCATATATCCTCATGTCGCTTTTTACAAGAGCACCGATTTTTTCAGGCATTGCATGTTCAGCAGGTCTGTGCACAAGAATTATGCCGTCTTTATTAAGCATTTTATTTTTATCGCACTGTTCTACAAGCTGCTGATGAAATTTATATGGAAAAGGAGGGTCAAAGAAAATAAAATCAAAAGAAGATTTACATCTTTTTATATAATATTCTACCGGCATAAAATGACACTGAATCTTTACACCGCAATCCTGTTCTGCCATTTTTACATTTTCAAGAACGGTATTAATTTTTATCTTATCTTTTTCGCATAATTCAACGTGAGAGGCACCGCGGGAAACAGCTTCCAGTGCAATAGTTCCAGAACCGGAGAATAAATCCAGCCAGGATTTTCCTTCAAGACTGCCTAATATTGAAAAAACAGATTCCCTCATTCTGTCCATTGCGGGTCTTATAACTCCGTCAGGGCATTTTACATTTCTTCCTTTTAGCGTTCCACCTGTAATTCTCATTTTATATTTCCTGTTTATATTAGCGTTTTCTGTTTATATTAGCGTTTTCTGTTTAATGACCAGTATACTTCATCATGCTGAAGGCGGGTATTTTTTGATGCATAATCAAAAGCGGTCTTTCCTTCCGAAGAACGTACCGTTACATTTGCATTATTATCAAGAAGCAGTTTTATTGCCGCAGTGGAATTTCCAAACTGACATGCATACATCAAAGGTGTTTTTCCTTCGTAAAAAGTGTTCAATGGAACAGCTTTTTTTAGAAAACAGTTTAATTTTGCCATCTGAATGAATTCAGAATCCTGATTATTTATAAAAAGCATTGTTAATGATTTTAATACATCTTTATTTGACGGTTCAAAATAAGTAAGAAGCATTTCGAGAATTGCCGGATTATTATTATAGCAGGTTGCAAGCGTAAGGGCAGAAACTCCAAAATTATTCAGCAGAGAAGGATCTGCGCCAGCCTTAAGCAGAAGATCTATTGCCGTCAAATTTTCCTGATAACGAACTGAATACATAAGTGCAGTCCAGCCGTTCCGATCTTTTTTATTTACATCTGCACCAGAAGCAATAAGGGCTTTTATCTGCCAGTCATTACCCATACGCGCAGCTTTTATAAGCAAAGTTTTTCCTTCCGCATCTTCTTCATTCGGGTCTTCTATAAATTCTTCAAAACTCTCGTATGTTTTTTTAGGTTTCTGAGATTTTGGTGCATCATAGGCATTTTCAGGTTCAAAATCATGCAGGAATTCTTTACCCTGACGAGGAACATTTCTTTTCTGCGCTGCTGCAAGGGCTTTTTCAAGTTCTTCCTGCTGCCTCTGCTGTTCTTCAATATCACGAAGCCTCTGTTCAAGAAGTTTTTTTTCTGCATCAAGATCTTCGGGAGTAATTAAAGTATTATCAATCAGTTCTTCTTCTGTATTCTCTTTAACTTCAGGAATTTCAGGTTCAGCAGTATTGTCAAAAGGCTGAATTGATGACACTTCAACAATTTTCTGTCCGTTTTTTACACCGTTTTTAAGAATTTCAGCTTCTTTTGCAGTATCTGTAGAATCAATTATTTCGCTAAGCCTGAATGCATTTTTTTCATGTTCAAAATCAGGTCTTTCTCCCTGATTGTCATATTCAATTTTAAGAAAAAGACCGTTAGTAAAATCATCTTTTAAGGTAAAAATAACAAATCCGCGGTAAAAATCCTTATCATCAATAAATTCTTCCGCAACAGCTGAATCATAAATTCTTTTATCAAGATTATGAATTGTAAAAACCACATTCTTAACAGGAAATGGCGTCTTTAAATTATAATAGAAATGAATTCTGTCACCTTTTTTTGGCGTATCATTGGAAACAAAATTTGTAAAATTTAATTCATTTTCAGAAGAAGTTTCAAAAACATCTTTTTCGTAATTATATGAAAAATTAATTTTAATTCCCGCAGAAAATAAATCAAAATAGTAATCTCGTGGATGAAGTTTCTTTAAAAGAACATTCGTTTCATTCTGATATTTTGCTTCTACGGCAGCAGAGGGCACAACATCATATTTTGAAATACAGGCATTTCTGTCCTGAACAAATGCATACCGGATCTCTTCGTATAAATCTGGAAAATCTTCTTTTGGCGCTACAGAAAGAATATTGTCGCCTTCAAGAATTGCATAAGAAGTATAAGATTCAAAGCCTTCGTAAATCCAGGCTGCAACTGCGTTTTCGAGAGATCTGATAGGTCCCCGGTAAATGCCGTTTGATTTTATCTGAAGTTTATTGATTTCATCTTTTTCAAGAACATAAGTATTGCGTCTGGCTTTCTTTTTAGTAGAAATTTCAGAAATTTCAGCTTTGATAATGTAATAATTTGTCTGAGCTGATAATAAACTTACTCCAAAAAACATGAAAAACAACGAAACAAAAAATATACGCTTGCGCAAAGAATTTTCTATCATAAATTTAATTATATAGTATAGATTTACATATTTTCAAGATAAAATTAACCTATGAAAGTTTTGAGACAATGAATAATCAAAATACAAAAGAAAATATGAATGCAAAACAGAACTTTTTCAGAACTTATTTTATTCCATCTTCAGATTATAATCTTTTTTCATTCCGTGCGCGCCAAAAATCTGCCAGTCGCCCTGACCAAGCCGCTGCATGATAGCTTTCCTTTCCAAAGCACAGAGAACTGGATCTGTATCAACCGAAGTCATCAACACAGGCGCATACTGATTATATTCTGTCTGTTCTTTAGTCATCCCGTGAATGTTTACGTAAATGTCGCCGGAAAAAACAATGTGATTTGCATAATCAATAAGAACAGTTTCGCCCTGTAAATGTCCGCCTTTTCCTTCGTAAACTTCAAAATGAAGCTCGCCAAAATCAAAAAAGCCTGTCTGAACAAGAGGTTCGGTTTGATTTTCCGGCGACTGCCACAACGCTTTTACTTTTGAAGGTTCCGGCGGCTGGTAGCAGGTTAGTGCTTTACAGATATTTATATAAGGTTTATGAAGCGGGTTCTGTTCGCGGAATGCATTCTGACCTTTGTATTCAAGTTCAAGACATTCTTTTGATTTAGAGCTTGCATAAATTTCATCAAATAAAGGAAGAAGTCCGCAGTGATCTACATCCGCATGAGTAATGTAAATGCGTTTTTTAATACTGTCAAAATCCGGCAGAAAGGATTTTATAAGGGTAAGCATTTCTTCCTTATAAAGTGCATAACCTGAATCTATAAAAAGAATTTCTTTGTTACTTTGAATTATTGCAGTGTTGCTTCCGCACGGAGGTTCAATCAAAATTATTTTTGTATTTTCGGTAATTTTATGATGGCTGATTCGTGGTAAAAATTTTTCTCCTCGGCATGCAGACAGAAGATGCGCAAAACGGCTTATACTTTCAAACGTTTTATACGGCGAAAGACCTTTTTCATCAAGCATCTGCATTACAATATTTGTATTTATAAGAAGATTATCGCGGAGATTTTCGGAAAGACCGAGACACTGCACAAGTTCCGAAACAAATGAATTGTAAAACACACTGTTATCAAGAATTTTTTCAGAATGATTGTAATCAAGGATTTTTACAGGGCAGAGTAAACGGGCATCTTCAAGAAATACATTCAGTTTTTCCTCATCCTCTACAAAAAGTCCCATTTTAAATGCCTGAACGTCCGTACCGTTTTCCTGCGAACTTATATACGAAATATTCAGCTTAAAATCGTTTATTAAGCGGAGAATTTCTGTAACGCTGCCCGGTTTATCTATAAGAGTAAATTCCAGAAGCACTATTCTCGGTTCCGTTCTTGCATTCTGAAGATATCCGATTTTTTCCAGAAGTGAATCTGCCTCGCAGAGTTTTTCTTCCTCTCCTTCGGCATCTATAAAAAGCGTATGAGAATCTACAGCCTTATTGTAGCTTACGCGTGTGATATTTATTCCAAGTTTTGCAAAACATTCGCTTGCTTTAAGAAAGGCCCCGATGTGATTCGGCATATTTGTGATGTAAGTTTTTTTCATATCAGCGGTAATATAGCAGAATTTTTTCAATGTTTGCAATCTATATTTTTTGATTAAATTCAGAAAAAGGTATAATATGTTTATATGAAAAAAATAATTTTATTACTTAATATTGTTCTAGTTCTGCTTTTTGTAAGCTGCAACAGTTTTGCGCCTGAGATTTGTCAGGTTTCCGTAAAAGAAAATTCCGATTGCACGTTTAAACTTGACCAAACCTCTGTTCCAAAAGGCTCGTTTGTAAAACTTCAGATTATTCCTAATCCAGGATTTTATATTTCTGATTTGACGAATAACCTGAACAATTCATTAAATTACCATGAATCATCTGACGAAAAAAACACATTTTATGTATTAATATCGAATCCAGAACAAATTATAAAAATTAATCTTAAGGCAAAAGACAGACATTACATTTACACGTACGACTACATTAAAAACTGTTCCATATCAGTTTCAAAAGAAAACACATTTGAAGGCGATACAGTCTCTTTTACCGTTACACCCGATAAATGCTATTATTATGAAGCAGATTCTGTAAAAGTCCATATAGGCGCCTCTCATTATAATAGCGACAATAGTAAATATGAATACCTTACTGTAACACAAAGCAGCACTAATCCGAATGAATATTCTTTTATAATGCCTGAAAAGCCGGTTATAATACTTGCAGAAACAAAATTCGCAATAAGCGCAAAAAATCAGAAAAATGCATTTACACAAGGCGAAAAAATTATCTTTGACATAGAAAATAAAGCTCCCGAAGATACCTTTGATATAAGGTTATCGGACGACTTTTCTAATACAAAAAAAACAGATTATATAACAATTGCACAGGATGTAAAACTTTCGAAGACTTATGAATTACCTCAAAATATTTTAACAGAAAAAGATACAGGAAGTTTTACGCTGCACGTTTATCCTCACGGTACAAACTATTCTGCACAAAATGCAACAGAAGCAACCGCACAATTTACGGTAAATATTTCCGACATGCCTGCCGGCTGGACAACTGTCGGCATTAAAAATACTGATCAATATTTATTCGCTTCTTCAGCTTTGAATCTTTACTTATCGAATGTTGAAAAAATTGAAAGCGGAAAAATTATTGCTAAATATATACTCGAAAAGAAAAATTCTTCGGATAATTCGGATAAGCTTAACGGTTCAGCAAGCCTGAATTATTATAATTATACTAATGGAAATAAATACACTGAGTTCTGGTGTTATACAATAAAAGATTATATTAACAATAACGACTATGACAAAATGACTCTTTGGATTGAAGATGAATATCTGAAATTCATATCAAGAAAAATTACAGTAGATTTGAAAAAATAAATCTTTCATTATAAATTTTTGGAGTATATAAAATGAAGAATTTAAAAATTTTATTAATATCGTTAATTTCTACAGTCATTCTGGCAAGTTGCAGCCTTATGCCGGAATTTAATACATACGTACAGATTTACGACTGCGTTCACGGTTCAATAGAAGTTCAATTAAAAGAAGAAAATGATAGTGGGATTGAGTTTTATATTATTCTTCATCCTGATGAAGGTTATTATCTGAAAAACAATAAAGATTTATACATAATAAATCATAATGAGAACAATAAACACAATTATGCTTCATATTCTTATAAAAATAATATTACCTGGGTAATTCCAAAAAGTACTGATGATAAGAATGTCTACATTTTAAAGGTAGACAGAGAGTCAAAACTCACAATTACAGCATTCTTTACAAAAATTGAGCAGGAGTAAATTATGAAAAAGTTTTTATCTATAGTTATTTTATGCATGATTCCACTGGCAGCTTTTGCTCAGGTTCGCAGTAAAGTTTGTATTGTACGCCCGAACTACAGCGATAAAGTCGTTCAGATGATAAATGATTTTATTCCCCGCATTAAAAAACTTGGTGTTGAAGATCCACAGAAATACGTTGATGATTTTCTTACAAAAGGAACGTCCGGTTCCGGATTTGTTTATGTTGCACCAGATGGAAAAAATTACATCATAACAAACAGACATGTAATAAGCGACGCAGCAACTTCAACTGTTGTATTTGAAGATGAAAAAAATAAAACAAAAAAATTTGTAAGCGGAATGAAAATTATTGCTTCCGACGCAGCCCTTGATCTTGCCATTCTGGAATTTCCCTCTGACCAGCAGATTTTTTCAAGCGGGCTTGATTTTTACAACGGAGAACTTTCTGACGGAGACACTGTTTTTACAGCAGGATATCCAGGACTTATGGGAAAACCTGTATGGCAGTTTGGAAACGGTACTATAACAAATGCATCTGTCGAAGTAGAAGAAATGATAAAACCTGAGTTTTCTTCACTAATCCAGCATTCTGCACAGATAGACGGAGGAAATTCCGGCGGACCACTCTTAATAAAAACGGCAGACGGAAACTACAAAGTTGCAGGTATTAATACATGGAAACTTACAAACAGACAGGATACAAACTTTGCAATTCCTTCCGAAACAATACAGAAATTCATTGATTCAGCACTTTCTGGAAACCATAAAGGCACACAGGATCCACAGGATGTTATTATAGAAAAAGCAACAAAACTGTATAAATCTCTTAACAAATACAACGTTACTTTTGAAGAACTTATCGAATATATTTCAATTGAATATATAGAAGCTGAAGGTAAGTCTATTTTCGATAAGGTAATTAACGACTGCAGTCTTGAAAATAAACAGACAATGAATACGATTCTCGAAGAATATTCACCAATCGAAAGCGTCCGTTATGCTATAGGCTGGTATATTTTTCATGAATTCCATAAGAATGAATATGTTACGGATCCGTCAAAAAAATCCTCTGTAAAAGAATCAAGACTTCCGCAGCTTAATCCACCTGAACAGGTTGAAGGAACAGATTACTGGAATACAAGACTTTTAAATGGCGAAACAAAAAAAGTTCTTATCGTAACATGGACCTATGTAAATGGCGGATGGGAAATTCTTACAGTACGCAATAAAGCCGGTATAAAAGAAGATTACGAAGCCGAAAGAAGAGCAAACACAAATAGAAAAGCTAAATCAAAAGAATATATTTTAAGGAATATACCAGAAGGCAAAGACACAAAATTAGGCA
>CAMOWQ010000111.1 GCA_946628495.1 uncultured Treponema sp.
GTTCTTCTATGTGTGCTGTTAAGAACGGCGTTTGCTACGATACAACAATGGGTATCACACCTCTCGAAGGTCTCGTAATGGGAACTCGTTCCGGAGACCTGGACCCGGCTCTTCCATTCTACATCATGAGAAAAACTGGTATGACAGCTGACGAAATGGATAAAGCCCTCAACAAGAAGTGTGGTTGTCTTGGTATCACAGGAAAATATTCAGACCGCCGCGATATCGAAATCGACGCCGCAAAGGGCGACAAGCTCTGCCAGCTTTCTATCGAAATGGAAGCTCTCCGCATTAAGAAGTACATCGGTGCCTTCATGGCAGAACTCGGACACGTAGATGCAATCGTTTGGACAGCAGGTGTAGGCGAGCGCGGACCAATCACTCGCTTCAAGGCTTGTTCAGGTCTCGAAAACTACGGAATTAAGATTGACGCTCAGCGCAACGAATGGTCATTCACAGGCAACGCTGAAACTTACATCCACGCTGATGATTCAAAGACAAAGATTTTCGTAATCCCAACAGACGAAGAGCTTGTAATGACAGAAGATGCTTACGCTCTCATGAAGGGAACTTACGACGTTCATACAAACTTCAAGTACAGCTTCCAGGATCCTAACTACGTAAACAAGGCTCGCGAAGAAGGCTTGAAGGGCGACCTCGTAAAGAGACCAAATATTGCTAAGATTTTGGCTCGAGATATTATTGGAAAATAAAGCCTAAAATCGAAGAACCGTTAAAAAACGAGCCGTCAGGGTCGTTTTAGGTTCATCGAAAGAACGGCTCAGAGGCAAGCTGTGCTTGCCGACTTTTCTATAATTCGAAAAGGCACAGATTTGAAGTCTGTGCCTTTTTTGTTATTTACTTGACAGTTCCCAAAATGGGAACTGTATTGTTTATATGCATATACTTTCCAGAAAAACTTTGAGCGATTATTGGC
Source organism: uncultured Treponema sp. (assembly GCA_946628495.1). Lineage (GTDB taxonomy): Bacteria > Spirochaetota > Spirochaetia > Treponematales > Treponemataceae > Treponema_D. Next base: position 938 of record CAMOWQ010000111.1, read on the forward strand.
AAAGGGTTCCAGAAACTGAACAGTCCTTGAAAGCCTGGTTCGCAGAAGCTCAGAAAGCACAATGGAGCACACCGCTGAGATAAAGGAGAAGTATTGCTTTACAAGTTTTTTAAATGGAAATCGTGTTGTATTTAATATTTGCGGAAATAAGCATCGTTTAATTGTACGTATTAATTATGCTTCAAAAACGGTGTTTATAAGATTGGTTGGAAGTCATGCTGACTATGATAAAGTAAATGCGGAGAAAGTGTAATGGCATATAGCAAACTTATAAAGAATGGAACAGGAAGGACTTACTAATGAGGATATGGTTCAGTATCTTGGAAGCAAATCCAGAATTTCTGAAGTCTTTTCTCATAAAAGAAATCTGAGCCTTTCAATGATAAGAAAACTTGTTGCAGGACTTCATATTCCGGCAGATGTTCTTATTGGTGCTGCGGCTTTTTAATTCAAAAGGGGGTCGAATTCGCCCCCTTTTAGTTCTTATCTCCTCGATTTCGAGGATGTTGCGTTTTTTACTTTCTGAGATTTAATGAAGTATTAAGAAATTTTGCAAATGAAAGATATCTTGTATTTTTTGTTAATGCCCAAGAACAGTTGTTATGCTTCCTATGATAATGTAGAAAAATGTTTCAAAGCCGTTGAGGATTTTTCTTCCTGCACTTAACTCAATAGTTGTATCCATTGCTTCTGTTAAAGTCATATTCTTTGTTATAAAACTGAATATATGAACAAATTTATCGCCTGCATCTTCCATAACGGAATCTAAGCCGGAATATAAATCTCCGCCATTATCGTGCATTGCCTTAACGGATTTTTTGAAGGATATTTGCCATAATAGTTAATTTTATAAACCACACTATCACGGGGAACGCAACTGAGAGAAAATCAGTTAATCTTGAGTTTTATATTGATGCGGCGCCGAGCATGGAACACCGGAGTCTAGTACGCACATTTAGAATGGGCGTACTAGATGAGCGTTAGCGAAGTGTGGAACGCGAGTTGGTGTTGCGACTCCGCTGGGAAAAAAATAAAAAGATTAACGCTGCTGGCTTGAATCGTGCACTTTCTGATATTTTTCCTGGCCGGCAAGAATTTTTACGAGTTCCATAGCAAATTCTTCGGCTGCTCCGGGTCCTCTGGATGTTGTAAGATTTCCGTCGGTAATAAAAACTTTGTTGCTGTAATTTGGAATATATGCGGGATTTGATTCAGTCTGCATTCCAGGATAACAGGTCCATTTTTTACCGTCCGGGATTTTTGTTTTTCCGAGAACGACTGCAGGAGCGGCACAGATTGCTCCGATGAATTTATTTTTATCCCATGCCTGTTCAAGATGGTTCAAAAGCGGTTCGCATTCGGAAAGGTTTTGAGAACCGACTCCACCACCAGGACAAACAAGTAAATCAGGAATATTTTCGCTGTAAGTTTTAAGATATGTATCAAGGCTCATGTCCATAATCATCGGAACTTTGTGCGAGCTTGTAACAATCATTGTGTCATTGAACGGAATGCCTTTTACACCGACCGTAATTACATTAACATCTGCACGGCGAAGATAATCTACCGGTGAAAGTGCTTCTATGTCTTCGAATCCGTCTGCAAAAAAAACTGCTGCTGTTTTCATAGTTTTACCTCTTGGTTTTATTTTAGCATGAAGAAAGGGAAACTGTCAGCAAAAAGCTGTTGGGGTATTTTGAAAAATAAAAAAAACGGGCCAGAATCTCTCCAATCTGACCCGTTAAAACATAAACTCTCATGCGCCTTTAAATAAACATATCTCTTCCGAGCTTTTAATAATTTGATAAGCTCAATTCGATTCAAAAATAAGATAAACTCTACAAAAACTTTTTTAACTGCTGCTCAAAAATCTCTCAGCCCTGCAACGCTATATATTGAATAGTAGTTTTTTTTTCGTTTAATTTTCTTTTATATAATGTATAGTAAATTTAAGATTAAAATTTATCAATATGTCCAGAAACGAAATAACCGAAGTTAATTAAAAATAACTTCGGTTATTTCGAATTTTATTTTATAACAAACTGTTATATTTGACTGTTTAACGATTTTTTTGTTATAAGACTGATTTTAAGAATTGTTTGAGTCTTTCTGACTTTGGTGTCTGGAAAATCTGTTCAGGTGTGCCTTGTTCTTCGATGTAACCTTCATTCATAAAAAGAACTTTGTCTGCAACTTCGCGTGCAAAACCCATTTCGTGAGTTACTACAACCATTGTCATTCCGTCTTGAGCAAGTTCCTTCATTACGTCTAAAACTTCGCCTACCATTTCTGGGTCGAGTGCCGAAGTCGGTTCATCAAAAAGCATTACATCTGGATGCATTGCCAGGGAGCGTACGATGGCAATTCTCTGTTTTTGTCCGCCCGAAAGTGTTGAAGGATAAACATTTGCTTTTTCTGGCAGTCCGATTCTTTTTAAAAGCTGCAGGGCTTCCTGTTCAGCTTCTTCTTTTGTTTTGAGTTTGAGTGTTACTGGTGCAAGAGTAATGTTTTCCATGACTGTAAGATGCGGAAACAAATTGAAGTGCTGGAAAACCATGCCCATGTGCTGGCGGCATGAATCGAGATTGGTGGAAGGGTCTGTTAAATCCTGTCCGTTGAACAGAATGTGTCCGCTGTCTGGAGTTTCAAGCCGATTAAGACATCTTAAAAAAGTACTTTTTCCTGAACCAGATGGCCCGATAATTACGATTTTTTCGCCTTTTTGAATATTGATTGAAACGTCTTTGAGAACGTGTAAATTTCCGAAACTGATTTGTAAATTTTTAACGTCTATCACTTTTTGCCAACCTCTTTTCTAATTTTCCGAATAATTTTGTAAGTCCGACTGTAAGTATAAGATAAATAACAGCACAAGTAAGCAGTGGAATCCAGGCGTTGTAAGTTGCGTTTCTTATCATGTCGCCTGCTTTTGTAAGGTCGCGTACGGCTATAAAACTTGCAACTGAGGTTTCTTTTATAAGAACGATGAATTCACTTGTATAGGTTGGAAGAACGACTTTTACAGCCTGAGGAAGAACGATTTTAAAAAGTGTCTGCCATTTGCTTAAACCAAGGGAACGTCCTGCTTCTGTCTGGCCTGCGTCTATTCCCTGAATGCCTGAACGGAATATTTCGGTACAATAAGCACCTGAATTTATTCCGTAAGAGATGATTGCTACAAGAAGCCTGTTCATGCCAAGTGGTGCAAAAATTACAAAGTAAAAAATCATAAGTTGTGTGGCAAGAGGAATGCCTCGCAGCAGCGTTGTGTATAAATCTGCGATTGTTTTTAAAATTTTATTTCCCGAAACTTTCATTAGGGCAAAAATGCAGCCGAGAACTGTTCCGATTAATATGGCACAGATTGCAATTAATATTGTGATTCCTAAACCTTGAAAAATAATGATGTATCTTTGGTTGGCAATCATTGTGTCTATAAACGATTGTATCACTTTGTATTCCTTCTTTTAAAAAATAAAAAGACCGTCAGAAGATTATGCTTCTTCTGGCGGCCGTTTGTTGTATAAAATAATTACTTTCTTACGATAATAACCTGTTCAGAAGCGAAATATGGAACTGAAAAATCAACGTTCTTCTTTCTTTCTTCTGTTACTGACATACCAGCGGCAATAAAGTCAATTGATCCTGACTGAAGGGCTGGAATAAGGCTGTCGAATGCCATGTCGATAACTTCGAGCTTGTAGTTTGCATCTTTAGCAATTTTCTGACCCATTGTAATATCGAAACCAACGCAATCTTTTCCGTCAATGTATTCGAATGGTGGGAATGCAGCGTTTGTTCCAAGCTTAAGTGTTTTTGAAGCAGAAGGCATGTCAATTACAGGAATTGAAATATTTCCGTCAACAGGCATGAATGCTTTGATAAGAGCTTCGTATTCGCCATTTGATTTCATATTTGTAATTGTCTTGTTGATTGATTCAAGAAGGTCTTTGTTGCCTTTTTTGATTGCAATTGCATATTCTTCTTTGTTTTCAGAAAAATATGGGTCGCGGATAATTTTAAGTTCTGGATTGCGTGCAACAATTTCTTTTGCAGGAAGTTCATCAATAACAACTGCATCAATAGCACCAAGTTTAAGATCGAGAGCTGCATCGATTCCTGTTTTGAATGATGAAAGCTGGGCATTTTCGATTTCGTCCTGAACGAAAGATTCTCCTGTAGTTCCGGCCTGAACACCGATTTTCTTGCCTTTTAAATCATCAAGACCATTAATAACAACTTTAGATTTTGAACATGCAGTAATTGAAAATGCTGCTGCTAAAATCAATGAGCACAAAATTATCTTTTTCATTTGTTCCTCCAAATATGTATAATATTATCATTTTTTGCATAAATATGCAATTTGTATGCAGTTTTTTGTGTATATATGCATTATGAAGGTTAGTTTTTTTATGTTATTCATAATTAGTCATGAGATTCAGTTGTTCCGTTTATAAAATATTTTTTTCGTAATATTTTTTATAATTCAGCCTCTCTGTTATGAGATTGTTCATGCGTTGTATCTTTGTGATGTTAATGATATTATCCATATTATGGAAATAACAAGCAAACAACGAAAAATTCTTGAAAAATACGCACATGATATTTCGCCAGTTGTAATTGTTGGTGGAGCTGGTGTTACGGATGGCGTAATTGGAATGATTAATAGTTCCCTTGAAGCACATGAACTCATAAAAGTGAAATTTAATGAGTACAAGGATGAAAAAAAGGATCTTGCTGCAGAAATTTGCGAAAAATGCAATGCCGTTTTAGTAAGGATAATCGGCAATGTTTTGATTTTGTATCGACAGGCAGAAGATGAAAATGACCGCAAGATTGTTATATGAGATTTATATAGTCTTTAGCTTTTGTCTTAGTGATTGACTGAAAAAATCAAATCTTATATACTTTTTGTCATTGCCGAGATGGCGGAATTGGTAGACGCCCAGGACTTAAAATCCTGTGCCAAGCAATTGGCGTGCCAGTTCGATTCTGGTTCTCGGCAGCAAGCCTCCTTTTTCGGGAGGCTTTTTTTTTGATTGAACACCGGCCGCCTCCCGTGCGGCCTTACACAGGAGTTTTTTATGGAAATGCATTCGTATTCTTCAAAATGCCCTTTTGCTTCACTGGAAGATATAAAAGATAAGCATGTTACGGTAATGGGGCTTGGACTGAATGGTGGTGGAGAAGCTTCTGTTCGATTTTTTCTAAGACATGGTGCATTTGTAACTGTAACCGATAAAAAAACTGAATCAGATTTGGCACAGACAATAAAGCGTTTGAATGATGATGCATCGCTTGATAAATCACGACTTACTTATCATTTAGGGAATCATCTTATAGAAGATTTTAAGAATGCAGATTGTGTTATAAAAAATCCTGGTGTTAAATTTAATGGAAATGAATATCTTGCAGCGGCAAAAGCTGTCGAAACGGATTTGAGTATTTTTCTGCGTTTTACTGATTGTCCTATAATTGCAGTTACCGGAAGTAAGGGAAAATCTTCTACTGTAAGTTCAATTTATTACGGATTAAAAACGGCCGGTTTTAAGTGTTTTTTGGGTGGAAATATAACGGTAAGTCCTCTTACTTTTATTGATGAGGTTAATTCTGATACACCTGTTATTATAGAATTTTCTTCGTGGCAGCTTGCAGATTTACGTGGAAGGGGAATTCTAAAACCTTACATTTCAATCATAACTAAGATTGTTCCGGATCATCAGAACTGGTACGGCAATATGGAAGATTATGTTGCGGATAAGCGTTTAATTTATGCAAATCAGACAAAGGGTGATTATTCAATTTTTGATTATGGCGAAGATGAACCTGGAACTGGTCCTGCATCTGGTGGAACTTGGGGAGATTGTTTTGCAAATGAATCAAAGGCAACTGTATTCCGTTATTTTGATAAGCCTTTCGAATTAAGGTCTCAAGAAAATTCATCGGATAAAAAAGTATTTGGTGTATGGCAGGATAAAGATGAAAACGGAAATTTCTGCGGAAAAATTCTTTTGCCTAATATGGAAAAACCAGAAATTATATTGAAGAATCTTGCAGTTCCTGGTGAACATAATAAAGCAAATGTTTTGAATGCAGCTTTTGTTATGTATCTTATGGGGGTTAATGCTGAACGTATTATAGAAATTTGTGCTGGCTGGCAGGGCATTGAACACAGATTGCAGTTTTTCTGGGAATGGAAAAATGAAGCTGGCGTAGATTTTAAGTTTTATAATGATTCATGTGCTACTGTTCCTGAAGCAGCAGCTGCGGCTGTAATGGCGTTTGAAAAGCCTGTTACGCTTGTGACTGGAGGAACGGATAAAGGACTTTCGTTAAAACCTCTTGCCGATGCATTGTCTTCAAAAAAATATACTGAAAGTTTGTATCTGCTTGATGGAACTGCAACGGAAAAACTTGTTCCTTCTTTACAGAATGCAGGAGTTGAATTTAATGGACCGTATAAAAGTCTTGATGAACTTTTTGCCAGAATGAAGGAACTGTTTTTGAAAGAGAATTCGGGCGTTTCAAAAATTGTTGTTTTTTCTCCTGGTGCAACTTCGTTCGGAATGTTTAAGAATGAATTTGACCGTGGTGAACAGTTTATGGCAGGCGTTAAAAAGTGGTTTGAAAAATAAAATTACTGCATGAATTCTTTTATATGATGTTAATATGTTGTATTATTGAACAAACAGGTTTATATTTATATACAAGAATTCTATATATTTATACATAGTGAAAAGATTTCGTGATGTATATTTAAAAATAGGAATTTTAGGAGCGTTATCATCTTAAGTTGCACTTGGTGATGGCGCTTTTTTTTTAGAATATAAAGTATGAAAAAATCTGCTTTGAATCTAAAAAATGTTGTTATGTATGAAGTTATAAAGTCTGCATTAAATAATGCCGATTTTAGACAATGACGAAGAAAGTTTTTAATAATGGCTATACTATAAAAAGTAAGGGTAGATTATATGATGAAAAACGTTCGTAAAGTTTTTGGTTATTTTAAATGTATTTGTTCTGCATTCATTTTGGCAGCCTTCTTTTTCTCATCTTGTACAATCGGTCTTGGATCCGCAGTAGATACACAGGCACCGA
>CAMOWQ010000112.1 GCA_946628495.1 uncultured Treponema sp.
CAACAATTCCAACGATTTTTTTCATTTAAAAAAATCCTCCTTTTTTTTTAAAGGACCCACAGACCAACGGTCTTTATGTGAAATCCCCTTTTTTCTTAAGTCTAACACGGGTTAATTCACAAGTCAAGAAAATTTCTTTGATTTTTTTAATATATTACGGAAATCTTCTTAGCTGTTTCATAGCGTGTCAAAAAGATTATCGGCAGAAATATTAAAACTTTAATCTTTTTACAAGTTTTCCTGAAGACTTTCGAGTTTTTCAAGGAGTTTTTTGTCAGTTGTAATGCAGAGATTTTTTTCCTGAGTCGGAATTACAAGACCTTTCGGACCTTTTTTTGCACGACGAAGATATTTTACATGCGTATAATACAAATCAACTTTTCCGGCATTACGCGCTTTTGAATAGTAAGCGGCAAGATTTGCAGCATCAAGAAGAATTTCAAGAGGAACTGTTTTTCCTTTACGAGCCTTTATAAAAACATAACCGCCCGGAAAATCACGGACATGGAGCCACATATCTTCGCCGCGCACATGATGACGTAAAAGTTCATCATTTTCATTAGCATCACGGCCAACAAGAATAAACCAGCCATTAACCGTATAATCAAGTCCTGGATGCGATTTTTTCTGCTGCTGTTTCGGCGTAGAATCCTTACGGAGCATCTGTTCGATTTTTATTGGATTTTTTTCGTTCAGAATATCCTGATACATTTTTTCAAGTTTTGCGAGCTGATTTTTTGCAAGCTGAATATCATGCCCAAGTTCTTCTGCACCCGTCTGCGCCTTTTTATAATTTTTATAATATTCGGCTGCATTTTCCTGCGCAGATTTTTCAGGATTGATTTCGATTCTTACCGTACGGCCGTTTTCATAATCCTGACATTCAAGATATTTCTGTCCGTTTCTGCCCTGATTTTCCTGAAGAAGATGTGCATAAGAAAGAATTAAATCACCGTAATGACGGAGATTTTCTGCATTATTGAACGATTCTAGTTTTGATTCAAGATTTTTTAATGCGATTTCCTGCTTTGTATGCGAAGAATTGTACCATTTTTCAGCCTTTTCAAGCAGTGCCTGACGCGAAAGAGTCTGCGCATGTTCGGAATACCACGAATCTATAAATTGATTAAAAGTGCATTCTTTGTATTCCTCTGGAATCTGTCGTACCGGCCACCGTTCCAAAACGTTTTGGTCAGAAACAACATCTGAAGATACAGATGGCACGGGCGGTTCAAAAAGCATGCCTGTAACTTCGCCTTTTGCAGGACGCCTGAACATTGTATCGAGAATCATGCCGTTTTCATCACATAAAATAACGTTTGCAGCATTGTTCCACAAACGTGCATACAAAACGAACTTCTGCCCTGCATGAGAAAGATCCATCTTTACAATTCGCTCAAATCCAATCTGCAAACAACTGTCTATTCGGGCACCTTTTATACGGGACTTAAGGCATTCCATAAAACGCAGAGGTTTTTCATTCCGGACGATTTTTCTACGGGTTTCGTTTATGCGCACGGAATTCTGTGCCGTACAAATCACCACAGTTTTTGCAGCTCCCGCCTTATATGTATAAAGGGCAAGCATATCATAACCGGGCTGAATTATTTCCTGTATAAAAGCTCCTTCAAGATTAAGCTCGGAAAGAATCACATTTATTTCATTACAGTTTAAAGACATTTTTAGTTCCTGATTTTTATTTTACATATACGGATTGAATCTTTTTTCGATATCGTGAATCAATTTATATTCAAAAGAATCAGAAAGAGCTATCCACGAAGCTTCAATCAAATCGGCAGAAACGCCAATTGTAGTCCAGGAATCCTGTCCGTCCGTACTTTCAATAATTACGCGGACTTTTGAAGCCGTTGCAGATTTTCCATCAAGAACACGAACTTTAAAATCGACAAGGCGGATTTTAGAAACCATCGGATAGAATTTTTCCAGAGCCTTGCGCATTGCAATATCAAGCGCATTTACAGGACCATCACCTTCGCCGGCAGTTATTTCTATCTGTCCGTCAACTTCAACTTTTATCTGGGCACAACAGCAAACCCCTTCTTCAGGTCTAGGATTTGAACCATTTGTCTGATAATAGTGCAATTTAAAGAAAGGCTTATACTGCCCTATGATTTTACGAACTAAAAGCTCAAAACTACCGTCGGCTCCTTCAAACTGATAGCCCTGGAATTCAAGTTCCTTCATGCGTTCCATAACCTGCTTTATAACAGGATTATTTTTCTGGATTGACGGTGCAAACTTTTGAATTTTTTCGAAAACAGTGCTTTTTCCCGCAACTTCGCTCATAAGGAAAGTACGCGAATTTCCAACACTTTCGGGCTGCACATGTTCGTATGCAAAAGGATTTTTCAGGACAGCATCTATATGCATGCCGGCTTTATGAGCAAAAGCGCTTTTTCCTACATACGGACTTTGGGAAGCAACGCGGATATTTGTGATTTCGGCAACTCGGTTACAGATTGCAGTAAGGCTTTTTATATTATTTTCAGGAATGCACTGATATTCCATTTTCAACTGTAAATCTGGAATAATTGTAGAAAGATTTGCATTTCCCGTACGTTCGCCAAAACCTAAAAGAACGCCCTGAACATGAACTGCGCCTTCCTGAACCGCAACAAGAGAATTTGCAACCGCAAGTCCGCTGTCGTTATGAGTATGAATGCCGATTTTTACCTGTTTTCCATATTTTTCGCAGACAGCATGAACAGCAAGCCTTACTTCATCCATGAGAGAGCCGCCTTTTGTTTCGCAAAGGCATAAAAGTTCAGCGCCACCGTCTACAGCGGCCTGCAAAGTCTGCATTGCATATTCTTTATTCTGAACAAAAGCCGTAAAAAAATGCTCTGCGTCATAAATAACTTTCTTGCCGTTTTTGCGGCAGTATTCGCAGGTTTCGCGAATCATTGCAAGATTTTCTTCAAGAGTCGTTTTTATAATTTCAGTAACCTGAAAATCCCAGGATTTTCCAAAAATTACAACATATTCAGTACCAGCAGAAAGGAGAGACTGAAGGTTTGAATCTTCCTTACAGCTTATATCCTTACGCCGCGTTGCGCCAAAAGCACATATTTTTGAATTTTTAAGAGGAATTTTTGAAATTTCCTGAAAAAACTCTAAATCTTTTGGATTACTTCCAGGATTTCCTGCTTCTATAAAGGAAATGCCAAGCTCATCAAGAGCCTGACATATATGGATTTTATCCTGAACGGAATAGCTTATACCTTCGCCCTGACATCCGTCCCGTAAAGTTGAATCTAAAATATCTATGTGCTTCATAAAATCAGAATAATCTGAATGAATGTTTTATTCAAGGCGTTTTACAAGATACGGCACTGCGGCTTCAAAATCTACGCCGTAAGTATTGTAATCAGGATGACTTAAAGTCTGCCTGATTGATTCAACGACGAAATCTGCTGCAAGAGAATATGCCTTTTGTAAAGAAAGCCCCCGCATCAAAGCTCCTGTAAGTACGCTTGCAAAAATATCGCCTGTTCCATGGAAAGACTGAGGCATTTTTTTATGGAAATACCATGTAAATTCATCTTTTTCTGCATCATAAGACGCAACGCCCATTTTTCCAGAAACATTTTTACAGCTTGCTGTATCATGTTCAAATTCAATTCCTTTAAGGACAACTTTTTTTGAACCAAGAGCTGCAAGTTTCTTCATTATACCTTTGATATATTCTTCATCATAACCGGAAGCAACATAAGGAATTCCGAGCATAAAACTTGCTTCTGTAAGATTTGGAACAATTACCTGAGCTTTTCCACAAAGTTTTGCCATTGCAAAAGCGAATTCCTGAGTAAATCCAGAATAGAGTTTTCCATTATCTGCCATACAAGGGTCAACTATAGTAAGAGTATCATTCTGACCAAATTCCTGAATCAGCTGTTCCATAAGATTAAGCTGTTCAAAAGAACCGAGATAACCAGTGTAAATTGCATCAAAATGAAATTTTTCTTTTTTCCAGTGTTCCATTATCGGGCGGATATCACTCGTAAGATCACGGAAAGTAAAACCGCTGAACATTGTATGTGTAGAAAGTACCGCTGTTGGAAGAACACACGCTTCTACACCCATAGCCGAAATTACCGGAAGGGCAACTGTCAATGAACATTTTCCTACGCAGGAAATATCCTGTACTGTTATTATTCTTTTCATAACTGCAATTTAGTATTAATCTGTATTTATTAAAAGTAACAGTTTTTGATAAAATGATAGATACAGATTAATACTACGAATCATTTTTTTCAAAATAAAACTGACATTCAAAAAAAAGGGAGAAAATCATCATCATGAAAGATTTTCTTTATGAACAAATATACGTAAAAATTATAAACGACATACAATCAGGCAGACTCGTTCCAGGAAAAAAAATTGCATCAGTACGAAAATACGCGGAAGAAAACGGTATAAGCTGCAACACCGTAAGCAATGCCTATTCTCAGCTTGTTGCAGAAGGATATATTGTTTCAAAAGAAAAAAGCGGATATTTTGTAGCAGATTTTGAAGAAAATACACAGGCAGAAAAAAATACTTTTACACAAAACGTAAAATCTACAACCGGCAGAATTACCCCTTCAAAAATTCATACTAAAAAAAACAGTTCATATCAGAAAAAAAATTCACCTGAAATGTCCCTGCAAGAGCAATCATTAAAATCATCAAAACTTCCGCTGAATCTTTCTTCTAACCTGACCGACAGCTCTTTTTTTCCATATGCAACACTCCGAAGAATTTACCGCAAGGCATTCAGCCCCGAAAACGACTATCTTATGCAGCAGACGGGTGATTTTTGCGGCGACTTTTTTTTACGACAGGCAATTTCGGATTTTATAGTCATGCACAGAGGCGTAAAATGCACTTCAGAACAAATCATAATCGGAAGCGGAACTGCATTTTTACTTCAGCAGCTGGCACGTCTTATTTCGCTGAACGGCAAAAAAAACGTATTTTTTATGGAAAATCCATGCTACCAGAAAAACCTGGAAATTATAAAAGATACAGGCGCAAATATTGAATACGTGCCTCTGGATGACGAAGGTTTCTGCATAGAAAAACTGCACGGCTACAGTTACGATAAAAATTCCAACTATATAATGCACATCACGCCATCGCACCAGTTTCCAATGGGAATTACAATGCCGGCAACAAGACGAAGTTCAATTTTAAGCTGGGTTAGCAAAGCGGAAAACCGTTTTATTATAGAAGATGATTATGATAATGATTTTCGTTACAAGGGACATGTAATACCAAGTTTACAGGGAAATGACAGCAGCGGTCGCGTTATATACATGGGAACTTTTTCGAGGACGCTTACGCCCGCGATGAGAATAAGTTACATGGTTCTTCCCGAAGAATTTCTTAAATTATACCGAAGCAATTTTTCTTACTATACATGTACGGTTTCCAGAATCGAACAGTACGTTCTTGCAGAATTTATTCACAAAGGATATTTTGAAAGGCATATCAGCAGGGCACGAAAAATTTATAGGGAACGGCGTGATTTTATGATAAAACTTTTACACGAGCGTTTTCCCTTAATTCAGATTTCGGGTGAAGAAACAGGCCTGCATTTTATAATAAAACTGCCTGAAATTGAAGAAAATGCATTGATTCAAAAAGCCGCAGATTTTGATTTGAAAATTTCAGGGACGGGAACAGGATGGATTATCATAGGATATGCACATCTTGAAAAAAAAGATGCGGCAGAAGCTGTTGAAAAATTAGCCCGTGCCGCATCAAAAGAATTACCAGCCTGATTTATCGCAGAATTTAATGCAGGATTTTCGTTTGCCTTCTGTTTCAAAAATTATGATTTCGTTGCTTCCTGATTTTAAAAGAGGAGCAGGAACATAAAGCCTTTTCTGAGGACCTATTTCCCAAAAACGCCCGATGTTAAATCCGTTAATCCAGACGCAGCCTTTACCCCATCCTGAAAAATCAAGATATGTATCACCAGGTTTTTCATCTGAAGGAATCTGAAGGTTAAACTTAAAAAATGCAGGATTTTCAGAATGCTCATCTTTTGCAACAGGATTTTCGCTCGTAGTAGGAATCCAGCACGCATTTGTACGCAGCAAATTCATCTGTCGTTCATCAAAAGGAAGCGTATAAATCTGCCATCCAAAATGCCTGTGACCGTTTACAAGAACAGCTCCTGTAATTCCTTTCCGCTGATTTTCTAGCTGATGTCCAAAATTAACGCGTCCCATATTTTCCAGAAGGAATGAGAATTCAGCGCCTTTTTGAGCAGGAACCTTCCATTTTTTTCCTTCGGTAAACGTAAACGGCCAGATACCATGCGGTTCACTTGAAATTTCCTTATCGAATGCTGTAAAAAGCTTTTTGCCGTCAGAAAATGCCAGAAGCCTGTCCGAAGCGCGTTCAAAAATGATTTCTTTTGCACTTTCATCAGAACGAAGCTTCGTTCTGTATAAAATATAACCTGTATTCTGCCCTGCACTTTCCATAGAAAGCGGATAAGTATTTTCCTGAACCTGCGAAATTACATCAAGATTTTCAAAAAGCGGCGCATATTTTTCTATAAATACGTTTCCGTAAGCTGTATGCTTTATATCCGTAGACAAAGGCACTTCATCAATTTTTTTATGCTTTGCAATTATATCGCGGAACACAAAGTATTTTTTAGTAAGCGTTCCGTCTTCCGCGACCGGCGCATCATAATCATAGGAAGTTGTATCAGGCGTAAGTTTTCCATAATAATTCGAACCGTTCATAAAGCCGAAATTCGTACCGCCGTGGAACATATAAAAATTAACATTGCCGTTCTGCAAAAAATATTCAAGGTCGATTTTATTAACCGAAAGAACGGATTTTTTCTTCTTTTTATTTCCCCATGCATCAAACCAGCCGTCCCAGAATTCCATGCACATAAGAGGCTTGTCTCCGTCCATCATTTTTTTCATTTGAGAAAACTGATATTTTGCGGCGGTTCCGAAATTGCCAGTAGGTAATGCCCCCTTTGTTTGTCCGGTTATGAATGCCTGTCCCCAAGGCCCGTCCGACGTTACAAAAGGCACTGTTATTCCAAGTTCGCGCATTAAATCACCAAGAAATTCAAGATAGCCTTTGTCGTTACCGTAATAACCGTATTCATTTTCAATTTGCGCAAGAATGATGTTTCCGCCGTTATCAATCTGATGCGGAACTATAAGAGGGATAAGCTGACTGTAATATTCCTTAACGTGTTTCAAGAAAGATTCACAGCTGCAGCGGAGTTTGATGTCAGGTTCTGCTAAAAGCCAGGCAGGAAGTCCGCCAAGTTCCCATTCAGCACATATAAAAGGAGACGGACGTACAATAACATAAAGTCCCAGTGATTTTGCAAGTTCAAAAAATCTGCGGAAATCTTTTCTACCTTCCCAGCTGAATTCACCTTTTTTTTCTTCGTGAAAATTCCATGGGATATATGTCTCAACCGTGTTACATCCCATATTGCGTAATTTTTCCAGTCTGTCCTGCCAGTATTCAGGCACAACGCGGAAATAATGAATTGCCCCGGAAATAATCTGAAATTCCTTTCCGTCCAGATAAAATTTTTCTTTTACTTCAAATCTACTCATGCGGCTATTATAACATAGTTTCCACATTATAAAAAAAATTATTACAAAAAAAGGCTCCCAGTCACGAGCTCGTGTTTCAAAACCTAGGGAGCGGCAGCCGCAAAAAGAATGTTTTTGCCCCACGATTCGTTCCTTCGCGCCAGTTTTTACTAAAAGATTTTTATACTGAGTCCCCCCCCCAGGACAAACGCATTATAAATACAGGCATACACAAAAAATCGCTGCCAGTCAAAAAACAGATTTTCAAAATCGAGCGAATATTCGCTCTACATGCTTGAGTGCCCTGAAACTATTGAAGTTTGCCGCAAAAGCGGCAACGTATATAGTTACAAGGCAAACTGGCGTGTAGCCCGATATCGGGCGATTTTGAAATTCGAACCTCGACCGGTAGTATTTTTCTTTTGTTGTATTCATG
>CAMOWQ010000113.1 GCA_946628495.1 uncultured Treponema sp.
GATGAGCGTCAGCGAACCGCGCAAGGCGAGTGGGTGTTTGCGCTCCGCTGGAATTATAAAAAAATTAGATTTTAATATAGCGGGCATCCGGGCACTTTTGAAAAAAATCGTCGATGCGGTTCAAAAGGTCGGAATTATTTTTTGCATTGAGAAACTGAGTTTGTGCATAATGGGCAAACTGAAAATTGTCGCAGAAATAGGCAAAAAAGCGCTGAAGTCTTGTATGCCAGAATTCAGGCGGCTGATAAATTTCGATATCATGAATATAGGAAATTGCAAGTTCCTTAAGATCGATGTTTTGAAGTTCATCCGCATCGTTTTTCTGCAGTGTTTCTTGTTGACCACATGCCTTTAACTGACGAAAAATCCACGGTTTTTGAACGGCAGCACGGGAAATCATTACTCCGTCTACATCAGGACAGGCGATAAGTGCATTTTTATAAGAATTTTCGTCGCGGACATTGCCGTTTAAATAAACAGAAACTCCACTACCCTTATACCGTTCTTTAAGAGTCTGACAATAACGATAGCGGGGCGGTCTTGCAAGTTTTTCTTTTTTTGTACGGGGATGCAGGGTAAGCAAGTTGACACCACAATCAACAAGCATGTCGCAGAATAAAAAGAAACCTTCATCTGTAAAATCTTCGTCACCGAGCCTTAATTTTACGCTAAGCCTTTTTTTATTTTCAGAAGAGACATTTTTATTATATTCGCTGACAACACCGGCAACACCTTTTACCATATCACGAGTTTCGGAAATATCTTTAAGCATCCAGGCAATTCCGGCTCCATAACGATAGATATCAGGTGCAGAACAACCCATATTAAGATCAAGGCCGATTCCCGGAAGTTTAACAAGAACTTCGGCTGCATTTACCATATGTTCTCCAAGCCTTCCTGTAAGCTGCCACACAATTTTTTCTGGAACAGGAGCCGGATTCAGGTAAAATTTTTCAAAAGGTCCGTTTGTAAGGAGAGTTCCGGCATTTATCATTTCGGTAAAATATTCATCGCAGCCGCCGAATTTTTCAACAAGGATTCTAAAGGCAGGATGACTTATTGTTGCCATTGGACCGCATATTAATTTCATACACAATACCTGGCACGGCTTGTTTCCGTTTCAAAAACATCAACGGCATATAAATAAGCAGCCGAATCATCTTTTTGAGGATATGACAAATTCATTCCACTACAAGACATTTCTTCCAGCAATTTATCGTAAATATATTTTGCAATGCGTTCTGCACTTGGATTCTGGCAGAAAACAGGATTATCATTCAAATTTGTATGATCGAGTGAGGCACAGACTTTTTTTAAAGCGCCTTTCAATATAGAAAAATCAAGAAGCATTCCGCCTTCATCAAGTTTACTGCCTTTTACATGTGCAAAAACCTTATAATTATGTCCGTGCAGGTTTTCACATTTTCCGTGATAATCTTTTAAAAAATGAGCTGCGGCAAAATCAGCTTCAACCCTAACCTGATACATTTTTACTCACTATTCTCCATCATATTATTTAAGATTCAAATTTTCCTTTTCAAATTTACCTTTTTATAGAAAAATCTTCAATTGCACAAACAACGTATTAGCATTAAACTGAAGGAATGAAAAAGCTACTATCACAATTACTGCCTGCATTCAGCGGTTCGCTCGTTGCAGCAGATATGTCACCTATAAAAGACAATTCAGATTTTTTAAATATTCCGGTTACAGAGCTTACTTTTGATTCAAGACTCGTAAAACAAAACAGCCTTTACTTTGCACTTCCAGGCATTCACCAGGATGGCCGCGAATTCATTCCGCAGGCGATACAGAACGGTGCAAATGCAATCATTTTCGAAGGTCAGCTTTCAGAAAAACTTCAGAAAGAAACAGCAAAAGCAATAATAGAACGCACATTGAAAGAAGAATTTATTGATGTACCTGGAGCAAATGGAGTTCCTGGCATTCAGAAATTTACACCTGCCCTTATCCAGGTTCAGGATGCACGTTTTTCAATGGCACCAGTTTCGGCTGCATTTTACGATTATCCGTCAGAAAGAATAATTGTAATAGGAGTAACTGGCACGGAAGGAAAAAGTTCGACAGTATCTTTCATCTGGCAGCTTTTGAGGCAGTGCGGTCAGAAAGCAGGTTTTATTTCTACGGTAGAATATTCGTTTGGTGAAGAAGCAGTTCCAAATCCACAGCATCAGACTACTCCTGAAGCACCGATTATTCAGCATCACCTTAATGAAATGCTTGAAAACGGATGCAGGTACGCTGTAATTGAAACTTCATCACACGGACTGAGCACAAAACTGAACAGATGCGGAAACATCAGCTTTGACTGCGGTGTATTCATGAATGTTACGCTTGAACATCTTGAATTCCACAAAAATTTTGAAACTTACCGTTCTGACAAGGCAAATCTTTTCAGAATGCTTGATAAATCAAACCATATAAAAACAATTGAAGGTGTTCAGACGCAGATAAATTCAATTGGTATTGTAAATCTTGAAGATCCATCTGCTGAATATTTTATAAACAGCACAAAACATCACGTTTACGGTTTTACAACTGAAGGAAAGGCCGGAAAAGCAGCAGCAGAAATTGGAAGCGATGCAGAACCATTGCCTTCAATTCCGAAAAATCTTCGTTATATGACTGCAAGAAATATTGCATCTGCAACATACGGCATTGATTTTGATGTTGACGCGGACGGTGAAAATGCATGCTATCCCGAAAATTACGATGCAGCACTTCCAAGAAACCACACGCATTTTAAAGTTACAGCAGGACTTCCGGGAGCGTTCAATGCATACAACCTTATGGCAGCGATAACAGCAGTAAGCAGCGTAACGGGACTTTCTTTTGAAGAAATTGCAGAAAAAGCAAAGGAAATTACTCCTATAAAGGGAAGAATGACGGTAATAGATAAAGGCCAGCCTTTTGAAGTAATCGTTGATTATGCACATACGCCTTCGAGCTTCGAAACGATTTTTCCTCCACTCAGAAAACGTAATCCAGATGGAAGGATAATTGCACTTTTTGGAAGCGGCGGCGAACGAGATCTTACAAAAAGGCCTTTACAGGGACAGATTGCAGCTAAATTCTGTGACATACTGATTCTTGCAGATGAAGACCCGCGCGGAGAAGATCCCGTTGAACTTTTAAAGATGATAGGAGCAGGTGCCGAAAAAGAAGGTAAGGAATACGGTAAAGATATGTTTATCATTCATGACCGTCCGGCAGCTATAAGGGAAGCCTTTAAAATGGCAAGAGCCGGTGATATCGTACTGCTTCTTGGAAAATCACACGAAAACAGCATTATCTACAAAGATTATACAATGCCATACGATGAAATTTCAGAAGCAGAAAAGGCACTTGCAGAAATTTTTCCGGGAAATTCATAGTAAGAACTATATTTCATAGTAAGAACTATATTTCATAGTAAAAACTATATATTGTAAAAAAACATAAATAGACATAACGAGGATTTAAATGAAAATTGCATTGATTTATGGAGGAAGAAGCGGCGAACACGAAATAAGCCTTATATCTGCCGCTTCAATTTTGAGGGGAATTGATTTTAAGAAGCATTCCGTAACACTGATAGGCATTGCAAAAAACGGTATATGGTATCTTCAGGACGAAGCTGAAGGCAAAAGAGTAAGGGAATCTGAAGGACCGCTTACAATTAACGAAGATGAAAAGAATACAGTTTCAATCATTCCGGGAAAAAAAGGCAGTTCTTTTGTATGCGCAGGAAAAGCTCTTGATATAGATGTTGTTTTCCCTGCCCTTCACGGAACTTACGGTGAAGACGGAAAAATTCAGGGACTTTTTGAAATGGCAGACGTTCCTTATGTAGGCTGCACAACAATGGCATCTGCAATTACAATGGACAAGGAAAAAACAAAGATGATATGGCAGAGTCTCGGACTTCCTGTTGTTCCTTATGTTTGCATGAAAAAAAACGTAATGCTGGATTCAGTTTTATATGATGCATTCCTTGACGAAACCGAAAAGGAACTTGGTTATCCGATGTTCGTAAAACCATGTTGTGCCGGAAGTTCAAACGGAGCTGCTAAAGCTGCAAACCGCAAAGAACTTTCATTCGCACTGATGCAGGCATTCCAATGGGACGAAAAGGTTCTTATAGAAAAATCAATAAATGCAAGGGAAATTGAATGCAGCGTAACAGGAAATTCCGTAACATTTCCACCTGAAGCAAGCGACGGCAACGAAGACGGCATAAATTCCGAAGAAGTAACGGCATACATTCCTGGCGAAATTGCACCAACACACACCTTCTACGATTTTGACGCAAAATACAACGATCCTGACGGCGCTGCCCTCATAATTCCTGCTGAACTTTCTGAAAACGATCTTGAAAAAATCAGAAAAACCGCATGTGCCGCATACAAGGCACTTGATGCAACAGGCTTATCAAGAGTTGACTTCTTTATTGATAAAGACACAAAGGCTGTTTACCTGAACGAAATCAACACGATGCCGGGATTTACTTCAATAAGCATGTTCCCGAAAATGTGCGAGGCCGCAGGTCTTTCATTCAGCAATCTGATTGATCTTCTTCTTGACGAGGCAATCAAAAAGCACGAATCGTCTTCGCAACTTATGACTTCAAGATAAAGAAGTGATTCACCCGTTATATGCATTTTTTCAAAGTGCATATAACATTCAACTTGAAGACTTCGATTTTTCGTGTTATACTTTTACATTATTTTTATAAAATAAGGATTTACTTCACTATGAAAAAAAATAGTTTCTACACAATCGGTTCATTAATAATCTTATTAATTTGTGCATTCGTTTTCGTTATTCTTCCTGCTCTTACAGGAAGAAGCAGTTCTCAGGACAAAACACCTGCATTTGGTAAATATGACGGCAAAGAAATCCGTTATGAACAGGGTTCTGAAATGGCAGACTTTGTTTCAACTTACGGTCAGATGTTCCAGAGTTACGGACAGCAGATTGACTCTTCAACCTACTATTATATTTTTAACTATGCATTCAACTCCACTGTAACACAAATGGCTTATAAAAATGCAGTTGCAAAAAGCGGTTATTCAGTTCCAAAAGCTGCTGCAAACAGAGCAATGCTTCCTTATTTCTATGATGAAAGCGGAAATTATTCTTCAAAATTATACAAGCAGACTTCTGAAAGAGAAATTCAGAACATAAGAAACAAAGTTACATCACGTCTTACTGCAAGCCGTTATTATGATGATATTTTTGGTTCTGAATCAGATGTTCTTGGAAAAGAAGCTCTTTACGGTATTAAGGAATCAGACGCAGAAATGGATTTCTTAAAAAATGTCGGAAACGAAAAAAGAGGTTTCTCAGCAGCAATTTTCAATCAGAATGATTATCCTGTTGAAAAAGCAGTTGAATTTGGAAAAAACAATTCTGCAAAATTCGTAAAATATGACATGTCAATCATAACCTGTACTGAAAAATCAGCAGCAGAAAAACTTCTTAAACGCATTAAGAATGAAGAAATTACATTTGCTGACGCAGTTTCAGAATATTCAGAAAAGGATTACAGCAATTCTGACGGAAAACTCAACAATTCACTCCAGTATCAGATTGAAAACATTCTTACAGACAAAGCTGACATTGCAAAACTTGCTTCACTTGAAGAAGGAAAAGACAGCGAAATAATTCAGACTGAAATCGGATATTCAATTTTCCACGCCGACGGAAAAACTTCTGAACCAGATTTCTCTGATGACGCTACAGCACAGTCTGTTTTGTCATATCTTAAGAATTACGAAAAGAGCGTTATTGAAGATTACTATATCGAAAAAGCAAATGAACTTATTAAAACAGCAAACGGTGGTGATTTTGTAAAATCATGCGAAAAGCTTGGAATTACAACAAAAGAAATTGAACCTTTTGCTCTAAACTACGGAAGTCTTTCAATCGCAGCTGCAATGAATGCTGGAGATGCAGGACTTTCAGGTGCTGATACAAACGAAGAATTCTTAAAAGAAGCATTCTCTTTGAAATTGAACGGCATTTCTAAGCCACTTGTAATCGGAAATACAGTTGCAGTTCTTAAATATACAAAAACTGAAAATGCAGAACAGAAAGACATCGCTTCTCTCGGTTCTTCAATTACTCAGTTTGATGAAGGTTCTGTACAGTCTGCAATTCTTGACAGTCCTAAACTTGAAAACAACTTTGCAACAGTATACTTCAAGTATTTTATGAACTAAATAAATCATTGAATCCATAGGAATCGAATTGGTTTTTAATGAAAATAAGCCTTGCCTGATTGAAGCCAGGCAGGGCTTTTCTGTTTTATACAATCAAAAATATCTCTATTCAAAATATAATCCTTCTAAAGCTGTTGAACAAATAATAAGTAATCAAACTTTTCTTCCAGGAAGCATAATTCTTTGCATATCACCTGTTCTTGAATACGGAATACAGGAATTATTAACTAAGCTGTCTGAAACAAACGGAAAATTCCTTCTAATTCTTTGCGAAAAAGATAAAAATCTCTTTGATTTTATGCTCGAACACAACAAATATGCAGCGGTTAAAAATATCACGGACAATATTTCAATTTTCGCGCCCGGTGAAAAATGCATTAACGAACTCCCGTTGCTTTTAGGAAAGAAACATTTTGCATTTGAAAACTTTACATTCAACACCTATGACTACAAGCGGATTATAAGAATAGATTTTTCTGCAGGAAGCACACTTTTTCTAAATTATTATAATCAACTTGAAAATGCCTGCATAAATTCAATTAAATCCTTCTGGATAAACAGAATGACTCTTGTAAAATTCGGACGGATGTATTCAACAAATCTTTTCAAGAATATTTCAAACCTTAAATTTTCACAAAAAGCTGATTTCTTCTTTTCTTTCATAGATAAACCAATTATTGTCTGCGGAGCCGGTGAATCATTAATACAAGGAATTCAGGATTTTAAGGAAAATCACAATGAATATTTCATTATCTGCGTTGATACAGCCCTTCCCTTTCTACTAAAAAACGACATTGAACCGGATATAGTTTTTATTGAGGAATCTCAGCCTGTAATTTTAAAAGCTTTTATAGGAAACATAAAGAATTATAATTTTAAAATATTCATGTCTCTTACGGCTGCTGCAACTCTGTCACATCAGAATATCGATAAATCGCGACTTATATATTATTTTCCAGAATATTCGGAGGAATCATTTATTTCAGAACTTAAAGAAAAAACATTTTTTCCAGAAACAAACACACCTTTTGGTTCAGTGGGACTTACAGCGTTATATTATGCCACAAAATTACGTAATTCAGATAATACGCCAGTTTTTCTTTACGGACTTGATTTTTCTTTTTCTGCGGGATTAACACATACAAAAGAAGCAATTGCACCTTTCTTAAAAAAACTCAATTCAAACAGACTGCATTCTTTGTATAATTTTGATGCCTGTTATAACAAGTATGCCTCAAAGTTTGCAGACAGTAACAGCAAAATACTCTACACTACCCCAACACTTTTTAGATATGCAGAACTTTTAAATTATTACTTTGAAAAAACACCATGCATATATAATTCTGCAGACTCTGGCTTAAAACTTAACCTTCCGTATAAAAAGCCAGGCACATTTACAAGACATTCTGCAACTGAACAGAACATAAAAAATAATGCAAAAACAAACTCTAATTCTGATAATACAAAAATCAACAGCAATGACAACCTAATTTCTGAAGCGAAACAACACGAAATATTTGAGTATTTTACAAATAAAAAAAATGAATTATTGGAATTAAAGAATCTGCTT
>CAMOWQ010000114.1 GCA_946628495.1 uncultured Treponema sp.
TTGACTGGCAGCGATTTTTTGTGTATGCCTGTATTTATAATGCGTTTGCCCTGTCCAGAACCAATATTCAGTTTTGGAAACAGCCGAAAGGTTCGACCGCTTTTTTGTTTTAACAGCGCAAATTAACAGTTCTAATGCCTGATTAATTAGCCTTGATTGAATTCTTAACAATTACGTCGTGTGCCCCACCTTCTCTTATAGATGCAGGACTTACTAAAGTAAGTTTTGCAACCTTCTGAAGTTCAGGAATTGTTACGGCACCACAGTTACACATTGCATGAATAACTTTGCTTGTTGTAAGAGTAACGTTATCATGAAGTGAACCTGCATACGGAACATAAGAATCTACACCTTCTTCAAAGGCCATGCCTTTTTTACCGCCCAAATCATAGCGCTGCCAGTTGCGGGCACGGTTTGAACCTTCACCCCAGTATTCCTTTACATAGTTACCATTTACGATAAGCTTATTTGTAGGAGATTCATCAAAACGAGCGAAATAACGGCCAAGCATTACAAAGTCAGCACCCATAGCAAGAGCAAGTGTAATATGATGATCATAAACTATTCCACCGTCAGAACAAATCGGTACGTAAATACCTGTTTTTTCATAATATTCATCACGAGCCTTTGCAACTTCAATCGTAGCAGTTGCCTGACCACGACCAATTCCCTTCTGTTCGCGTGTAATACAGATTGAACCGCCGCCAATACCAATTTTAACAAAATCAGCACCTGCTTCTGCAAGGAATCTGAAACCGTCAGCGTCTACAACGTTTCCGGCACCAACTTTTGCTTCCGGCCATTTTTCATGAATATCATGAAGTGCCCTTCTCTGCCATTCAGTAAATCCTTCTGAAGAATCAAGTGTCATTACATCTACACCAGCTTCAAGAAGAGCAGGAACTCTTTCCATATAATCACGGGTATTAATTCCAGCACCTACAATATAACGTTTTCTGCTATCCAAAAGTTCAAGCGGATGTTCCTGATGGCTTGCAGCATCCTTTCTGAATACAAAACTTAAAAGACGACCTTCATTATCAACAATCGGAAGCTGATTAACTTTTTTCTGCCAGATAATATCGTTTGCTTCTTCAAGAGTAATTCCTTCTTTTGCCATAACAAGTGATGAAAGCGGTGTCATAAAATCACGAACTTTTGAACCTGCAGGGCATTTTGAAATTCTAAAATCGCGGTCTGTAATAATTCCAACAAGTTTTCCGTTTGCAGTGCCGTCTTCTGTTACGGCAACTGTAGAATGACCTGTTTTTTCAATGGCAGCAACAAGTTCATCAAGAGTCTGATCAGGTCCAATATTTGTATCAGAAGAAACAAAACCTGCTTTATAAGCCTTTACGCGGGCAACCATTGCAGCCTGATTTTCGATAGTCTGCGAACCGAATATAAAAGAAATGCCGCCTTCCTTTGCAAGGGCAACTGCAAGCTTATCATCAGAAACGGCCTGCATAACAGCTGATGTCATCGGAATATTCATCGTAAGAGGACATTTTTCTCCAGCTTTTTTATTATATCGTACAACAGGAGTCTGCAATGAAACATTAGCAGGTATACAGTCTGCGCTAGTATAACCAGGAATCAGCAGATATTCATCAAAAGTGTGTGACGGTTCTTCAAAAAAATAAGCCATAAAAATACCTCTTAAAAATTTAATTAAAAATATTAAATGATGATTATAATGAGTTTTGATTTACAAAGCAAGGCATCGAAAAAAAGCGTTTTACAAATTGAATTTTTCAACTTATAATTATTGAAACTTAAGGCTCTATATTAAGATAGGTAAGCTAAAAATGACTTTTCTATCGAACACCGGTCGCCTTCCGGGCAGTATTACACAGAGGTATTATATGACAGACGCAACAATCAACATCTCATTGGTTCTTAACGGTGAGCAGATTTCAAGTAAAAAAGTTTCTAACGGTACTCAAGCAGCAGATGTAATTTCTGAATTCAAGGCTGAAAAAAAATCCATAGTCGCAGTTCTCATTAACAATGAAATTTGCCCTCTGGATTTTCCGCTAACCTACGACGCAAGAATTGAACCTATATTCATCACATCAAAAACAGGTAGTTCCGTGTACAGACGCTCTCTATGTCTTCTTCTTGCAGCAGCGACTCACAAACTTTACCCGGACACAAGGCTTCTTGTAGGTCACAGTCTTGAACACGGCTATTACTACACTCTCGACACGCCTGTAACACAGCAGCAGATTGATGCAATCAAACAGAAAATGCAGGAATTAATCGAAAAAGACATTCCGATTACCACAACCAGCATTACTTTTGAACAGGCTCAATCCTTATTCGAAAAACTCGGACTTATCGAAACCCGCAAGCAGTTAAACTTCAATTGTACCCCTACAGTAAAAATTAACACTCTTGATGATTTTTCTGATATGTATTTCGGCCCGCTTGTACTTTCTACAGGCATACTCAAAACATTCGACCTTATGAAATATGAAGACGGATTTCTTCTGCGCTTCCCAAAATCTTCGGCACCGGACAAAATTGAACCGTTCCAGGACCAGCCGAAACTTTTTGAAATTTACAAAAGCTACAAGGAATGGGGACGCCGCGTAAACGTAACTTCAGCAGGTTCCTTAAATGAATTGATTTCTTCCCGTAAAATTAATGATTTCATTGATATCACTGAAACTTTACAGCAGAAAAACATTTCAAAAATTGCCTCGCAGATTATTTCTAAAAAGACTGCACGCGTAGTATTGATTGCAGGACCATCATCTTCTGGAAAAACAACGTCAGCAAAAAAACTCGCACTCGAACTACAGGCAATGGGATTTATGCCTAAAGTAATCAGCCTTGACTGTTACTATGTCGGCAGGGACAAAACACCTCTTGACGAAAACGGAAATCCTGATTTTGAATGCCTTGAAGCCCTTAATATTGATTTATTGAATCAGAATCTTATAGATTTATTTGAAGGTAAGGAAGTTATAATTCCAACTTACGATTTCCATTCAGGATCAAGCTATTTTGAAGATAAAAACAAGCTTTCCCTTAAGGACAACGAAATTCTTATTATGGAAGGCATTCACGGTCTTAACGACAAACTTACTCCAAAAATTTCACCTGAACTGAAATTTAAAATCTATCTTTCGGCATTAACTCAGCTGAATCTTGATGACCACAACAGAATCTCTACAAGCGACAACCGCCTTATAAGACGTATTGTCCGTGATTCAAACTTCAGGGGAAAACCTGCAGCAGGAACAATCCAGATGTGGCCGAGTGTTCGAAAAGGAGAAGAACTTCATATATTCCCGTTCCAGAACAATGCAGATGCAATTCTTAATACAGCGCTTGATTATGAACTTTCTGTATTAAGGGTTTATGCAGCACCACTTTTGCGTCAGGTAACTCCATTGCAGAGAGAATATTCAGAAGCAAGAAGACTTTTGTCATTCCTTGAAAATTTTGCGACTATTCCTCCTACAGCTGTACCGCAGAGAAGTATCATAAGGGAATTTATTGGAGGTTCAGCATTCCATTACTAATATAATCAGAGAAAAACGGATTTATGGATTTTTACGCATTACAGCTAAATCATCCATAAATTCACTTTCTTCATAATTTTCTTCCGCCCTGTACTGCTCAAGCTGTTTTTCCTTGAGTTTTTCCAGGGCGGTTGTTTTTTTCATGCACTCCTGCAATACAAGTCGTTTCTGTTCGGTAACAAGTTTTGCTTCTGCAAGCTGCTTTAACAGTTCTTCCTTCTGATATTCAAGAAGATTTGAATGCTGGGACTGACTTAACATATCAGAAAAATCAAGAGAACCTTTCATCTGCTTTTTTAACGAAAGATATTGAAGTGCGATATTATTCAGTTTTTCCTGAATTTCATTTTCAACGGCAAGGGCTTTTGCAAGTTCACCTTCGGCAGCTTCTTTTTCAAAATTGCGGAATTCTAAAACCTGTTCAAGTTCAAACTTAAACTTCTTCATTTACGTCCGCTTCCCTAGCCTTCTGAGCCGCATTGTCTACAATCTGAGCGGTAGAAAGGATTTTTTCAGCAGGCTTTTCTACAAATTCTTCTTCAGGAATTTCAATTCCTGCAATTGCAGAAAGTTTTGTCAAAGTTTCGCTTATTTCTGAAAGTTCAAATTCTTCCTGTTTTAAGAATTCTTCTATCTGTTCATGTTTATCTATAGCTTCATCAACAACGGGTGAATTTCCTTTCTGATAAATACCCGCCGTAATCATTGTTTCGTTATCCTGATAAGTTGCCATAAGGCTTCTTACTTTTCCACAGGCTTTTTTAGTACAACTGCCCGAAACTCTGTTAGCAAGACGCGAAATTGACTGCAAAACATCTATTGCCGGATAATGATAGGCTTGTGCAAGACGCCTGTTCAATACAATATGACCGTCAAGAGTTCCCCTTACCTTATCAGTAATAGGTTCATTCATATCGTCCCCGTCAACAAGTACTGTATAAAATGCAGTGATTGTTCCCTTATCATTCGTACCAGCTCTTTCAAGAAGCTTTGGAATCATATCAAAAACAGAAGGCGGATATCCTTTTTGAGCAGGAGGTTCTCCGTTTGCAAGCCCGATTTCACGCTGGGCATGTGCAAAACGTGTAACAGAATCCATCATAAGCATAACGTCTTTTCCCTGATCGCGAAAATATTCTGCAATAGCAGTACAGACGTAAGCTGCACGAAGCCTGCATATAGAAGGAGAATCGCTGGTTGCAACGACAACAACAGAACGTTTAAGACCTTCCTTTCCCAAATCGCGGGTAATAAAATCCATAACTTCCCTGTTACGTTCACCAATAAGCCCGATAACATTTATATCAGCATCGGTATTTCGCGCAATCATACCAAGAAGCGTAGATTTTCCGACACCTGAACCTGCAAAAATACCAAGTCGCTGACCTTTACCGACTGCAAGCAGAGAATCAATTGCCCTTATTCCTGTGCGCACACGACGGTTTACAGGAAGCCTTGTCATAGGATCTGCAGGCGCTGCAACAGCAGGATAATATGCTTCAGGAACAATTTCTCCAAGATTATCACAGGGATGTCCGGTTGCATCAATTGTTCTTCCCAAAAGCGATTTACCAACTGGAACCTGAAGGCAAGAACCGGAAGCAATAACTTCACAACCGATTTCAATACCTTTAGTTTCTCCGAACGGTGTAAGACGAACTTTTGTATCATCAAGGCCTACAACTTCAGCAAGAAGGCTTTTTCCATCCTTAAGTCTGATTGTACACATTTCACCTATTGCAGAACGAGGACCTTCACTTACAACTTCAAGACCTCGTACTGAAGAAACATGCCCGAGATATTTTATAGGATCTACATCAGCGGCTGTATTGAGATATTTTGAAAAATTAAAATCAGCTGTATAGGAAGATTTCATAACTCCTAATCCTTTTTAATTCAAAGAAACAATATTCCGAATTCAACTATTCTGCATCAAGTAAATCAGAACGTTTTATAGATTTTACAGGCGAAACTTCAAGAATCTTATTTTCAAGTTCCGTAAGCTGGCTTGAAATACGTGCATCGATTGCACCAAAATCAGTTTCAACAATACATCCGCCTTTTTCGACAGAGGAATCTTCCATTACGGTAATGCCTTTTACATTTTCTACATGCTGAATAAATTCAGATATATGTTCGGTTGTAAGTTTTACATCTTCAAAATTAACACGAAGCGTTACATCTCCGCGGGTTTTAACCTTCTTAAGGGCTGCAACGACATTTGCCATTATTACATTTTTCTGATTTTCCGAAAGAATCTTGATTACCTTGCGGGACATAAGTACTACAAGTTCAACAATCTGAGTTTCTGTTTCCTTAAGAATTTCTTCGCGGCGTAACATTACGGCTTCGAGAATTTTATGCATTCTTTCTACAAGACGTGCAGCTTCGGCAGATCCCTGTTCATAACCTTCATGATGCCCCTGTTCATAACCGCTCTGACGTGCCTGCTCAAGAATACGGTCGCGTTCTATCTGTGCATCATTAGTAATACGTTCTGCTTCCTCGCGTGCCTTTGCTATAATCTGATTTGCTTCATTTTCTGCATCAGCCTTTATTTCCTGAGCTTTATCAGTCTGTCTTTTAACTTCCGCAAAAGCAGCATCTTCGGCCTTTTTTACAATTTCATCTGCAGCGGCCTGAGCCCTCTGCAACATCTGCTGTTTTTCTACTTCAAATTTTGCCTTATATTCTTCTGCCTGCTGCTTTAATTCTTCAACTGTCGGGCCTGTATATTCCTCGACAACCTCTTCAACAACTTCTTCTTCAGGTGCGTAATTATGTACAAGAGGAAGCAAAATCTTTTTTTCAACCTGTTTTGCTTCACCGGGTCTGAATACACTCTTTGCCAAATCAAACTTCCTTATAAAAAATCATTTAAAATATTAAATGACAAAAAATCATAACCAAAAAGAAAGAACTTGTCAGGTTACAAGCTCATCTTCACCAGAACGTGCAATAACGATATCACCAGAATCTTCAAGACGCCTGATGATTGCTACAATCTTCTGCTGAGCATCTTCAACATCTTTCAAACGTACAGGTCCCATAAATTCCATATCGTCTTTTAACATACCAGCGGCACGTTTTGACATATTCCTGAAAATCTTATCCTGTACTTCGGCATCAACAGATTTAAGGGCTTTTGCAAGATCCTGTCCGTCGACATCACGCATAACTTTCTGAATGGCACGGTCGTCGAGCATAACGATATCTTCGAATACGAACATTCGTTTTTTGATTTCCTCTGCAAGATCCGGATCTTCCTCTTCGAGAGTTTCGATAATTGATTTTTCAGAAGAACGGTCAACGTTATTCAAGATATCTACGATTGCTTCAACACCACCGGCAGCAGTATAGTCTTCTGAAGAAAGTGTTGAAAGTTTCTTTTCAAGAACGTGTTCAACTTCACGCAAAACATCCGGTGATGTACGGTCCATTGTTGCAAGACGGCGTGAAACATCAGCCTGAAGATTTTCAGGAAGATTCTGAAGAATCGTTGCCGCGTTATTCGGTTCAAGGTAAGCAAGTACAAGAGCAATCGTTTGAGGATGCTCCTGCTGGATAAAGTTGAGCAAATGCGCAGGGTCAGTACGCCTGATAAAGTCAAAAGGCCTTACCTGCAGAGAACTTGTAAGACGGTTGATGATATCAATTGCCTTTTGAGAACCGAGTGATTTTTCAAGAAGTTCGCGGGCATAATCAATACCACCAGTCGTGATGAAGTTCTGAGCGTTCATCAGTTCCTGGAATTCTTCAAGAACAGCATCATAAAATTCAGGATCAACTTTTTCCTGTCGTGCAATCTCAAAAGTAAGCGTTTCAACTTCATCTTCCCTAAGATGCTTCATGATTTCTGCAGAAACTTCAGGGCCGAGGGAAATCAAGAAAATTGCGGCTTTCTGTCTTCCAGAAAGGCTTTTATATCCTTTTGAACCTTTTTTAGAACTACCACCTGCAGGTTTTAGAGAACCTGGTTTTGCGATAGGTTTAGGATTCGAGGTCTTAGACTTTTCGCCGCTAGTCAAATCTTCATCTGCCATTTTCTATTCCTCCATCAACCATGTTCTTATGAGCATTGCAACATCTTCAGGATGCTCTTTTGCCATCTGAATTGCATTTTCCTGAAGTTCCATACGTCTTGTCTCTTCGACAGACATTGTAACTT
>CAMOWQ010000115.1 GCA_946628495.1 uncultured Treponema sp.
TACGGCAGATAAAAATCGCACCGTACCAAATGGCAGCAGCGCTAATATCATAAAATTTATAAAGGGTGATATTCTGGAAAAAACTGCGGCTGTAAGGGATTCTGAAAATGATGAAGCTGCATGGCTTTCTTCCAGAGCATTGAATTTTGTACTTGAAAACAAGGCTTTGCTTGGAAACGACCGCGACCTTGAAGGTTTGTGTGTTGCGGCAATCCTTTCCATTCCAGTTTCTTATTATACTCAAGCTCCTGTAGAACAAAGACAGGAACTGCTTTCTAATTTTATTAAGATATTTCAGGAATTTGATAAGAACAGTACTATTCAGATAGCTGTGCTTTCAAAATACCTTTATCTTAAGGATGTATTTGCTTCTTCAAGTTTTACAGGCATTTTGAACGATTTCCTTGTAAAGAATTCAAAAGCTAAAGCAGATCCTGCCATTCTAAAAGCCGTAATCAATACACTTGGAACTTTAGGCGACGCTTCTTCTTTCCTTATTTTATACAATTTATGGTTTTCTGAAAATTTCAAACCGTATTATACGGAAATAGAACAGAGTTTATCTCTTCTGTCTCCGTATGCACTTAATGAAATTCTGTCTCTTATTGACGAGCAGCCGTTGAACCGTCTTCAAAAATTGTTCAGGCTCTTACTTTCAATGGAAAATAACGAAATTTCTTCAAAAGATATGTCAGAAATTGCAGAAAAAATGCTGAACGCTGCTATATTATCTTTAGGCAATACACCGGAATCGACGGCGATTTCTGTGGACGTTCAGGTTGAATGCATAAGAATTCTGAATAAAAACCGTTGGACAAGGGCATCTGACACGGCTCTCAAATTCTTTGAAATTGCAGTTCAGGAATACGAAGATGGTTCTATGAAGCAGAAGGATTTTGTTGAAGTAATAGAAAGTCTTTCGACAGTAGCTTCTGTAAATGCTGTTAATCCGTTAATCGCATATTTAACTGAACTGAATAATATAACCGTTAAATCCGAATCGAATAATCCCGTTTCTTCCGATGTGATTATTGCCGTAATTAATACTTTGGGGGCAATCGGCAATAAAGCTGCCTTTGACTCTCTGCTGGCAGTAACATATCTGAATTATGACGATTCTGTTCTGTCAGCAGCAAGGGATGCTCTGGCCGGACTTAAATGGTAAAAATATTATATGCGGATAAACCTGTTGTAATAGCCTGTATTATATGTGCTTTTGTTTTTTATTTTCCAAAAACAAAAATACCGTTACAAAAACCGTATAAATCTCTTGTTAAAAAAGAAAATCTTGTCAGTGTGCAGGGAAAAATTTTATCATCACCTGTAAGACTTTCAAACGGAAAATTTTATGCCACAAAAATATCATTAACTTCTGCAAAAGATAAAAATGGCATTCAAAGTTCTGCTTATGGAATAATTGATTTATACATTCCATCTCAAATGGCAGAAGCATTTCTTCCGGGAAAATTATATTCCAGCGCCTACAAAAATGGCGCATATTTATACGAATATGGGGAAAGTTTTGTTTTTGGCGGCTTTTTCAAAAAAAATGTGTTTATTGCAGAAAATGCAGCTTCTCTAGGCTTTGAAAAAAATCTTACAGGGCATCTTGCACAAATCCGCGCATATTCAAGAC
The DNA here is from genome assembly GCA_946628495.1 of uncultured Treponema sp. GTDB lineage: Bacteria > Spirochaetota > Spirochaetia > Treponematales > Treponemataceae > Treponema_D. The sequence continues at coordinate 1,637 of CAMOWQ010000115.1, forward strand.
TTTATTTTAAAAAACTGATGTATTCCTGGGGGAAAGCCGGCGGTCTTCTTGCAGCTTTGCTTTCAGGTTCAAAAGAATATACAGAAAAATCTATTGCGGATGCATTCAGAAATGCAGGGCTTTCTCACATTCTGGCTCTTTCGGGAATGCACCTTTCACTTTTTTCTGGAATTGCAATGTTTTTTGGAAAAAGGACGCACCGTAAAAAAATTGCCTTTTTAATAAGGACTGTTTCCTTGTTGCTGTTTGTGTGGTTTGCAGGTTTTTCGCCATCGTTAAAAAGGGCATTTATTTGTGCCATGCTCACAATATTTTATAAATTGTCGGCTTCCGAAGAACCAGATATGTTTCTTATACTGTGCTTTTCGTTTTTGTTTCAAAGCATGCTTTTTCCAGATGAAATACAAAATACCGCGTTTATTCTTTCGTATTCAGCACTTGCAGGCATTCTTCTTTTGTCTCCATATATAAAAAAATTTCTTTGCAGTATAATGCCGTCTTTTCCTGCAGCAAGTTTTGCATCGTCAATAGGAGCGTGCCTGTTTACGATGCCTGTAAACTTTTCTTTTTTTGGTTCGTTTGCGCCCATAGGAATAATAGCAACTTTTTTTGTATCTCCTGTAATAACTTTATTTATTTACAGCGGGCTTGTATTGATAATTCTAAGTTTATTTTTTCCAATCTTATCTTATCCTAGTGGAATTTTTGTGAATTTTGAGTATAATTTTATAAAATCACTTGTGATGATTTTTTCAAGATTTCCTGTGTGGAGTATATCAAATTGAACATACCTGATTACAATTCACCTGCAGCATTAAAAAAGATTCTTGATGAGAACGGTTATTCAATGCAGAAAAAATTCGGACAGAATTTTCTGATTAATGCAGATGCAAGAAAAAGACTTGTGGACACTCTTTTTGAAAATGCAGTGCCTTCTGAAACTACCGTCTGGGAAGTTGGTCCCGGTCTTGGTTCAATGACAAGCGAAATTCTAAATAGGGATGCACATCTTACTGCCTTCGAAATTGATAAAGGTTTTATTTCACTTATTTCAAAATATTTTGATGATTTTTCCAGTAAAGGCAGTTTTTCTATTATTGAAGGCGATGTTCTAAAAAACTGGAAAAAAGAATTAAAAAGACTTACGGAAAATGGACAGAATGCACCTGATTTTCTTTTTGGAAATCTTCCGTATAATATTGCTGCCGCACTTATTGCTGACACAATTGAAGAAGGCATTCGCTTTAAAAAATGTGTGTTTACAGTTCAGAAGGAAGTAGCACAGAGAATGTGTGCAAAACAGGGCAGTGAAGATTATTCATCATTTTCGGTACTTTGCCAGTGGGCGTATGATGTAAAACCAATATTGGATTTAACCGGCGGAAATTTCTGGCCAAAACCTAATGTAGATTCCCGTGCCGTTTTGATGACCCCTAAAGCTGATTTTCCTGGCTGTAAAGAGCCAGCATTTTTTGTAAAATTGCAGCGGATTCTTTTTTCATCGCGCAGAAAGAATTTGCGTAATAATATGTGTTCATATTTTAAGGACAATGATTTTGTCATGAATGTTCTTGAACAGGCTGGAATTGATTCAAGAAAACGTGCAGAAGTGCTTTCTATAAAAGAGATGCTTCATCTTTGTGATGTGATAACGGAAATTAAGGCAACGAACTAAGAAGGTGATTTATGTCTGATAAAAAAATTGATATCGCAGAAAACTTAGAAAATATAAAAAAGCGTATTAATGATGCTGAAATCAAATCAGGAAGAAAAGCTGGCAGTGTAAAACTTATGGCTGTAAGTAAATTTCATCCTGTTGAACAGATAAAACAGGCAGTAGATAACGGTCAGTTTTTATTCGGAGAAAACCGTGTAAAGGAAGCCTGCGAAAAATTTACTGAATTGTATGAATATAATCCTCAGGTTCATCTTCACATTATAGGGCAGTTGCAGTCTAATAAAGTAAAAAATGCCGTAAAAATAAGTGAATGCATTCAGTCTGTAGACCGCATTGAACTTGTTGATTTAATAGAAAAAAATTGCGCTGCAATTAATAAACAGATAAAAATTCTTTTTGAACTTCATACCGGAGAAGAATCTAAATCTGGTTTTGCGTCTCTTGAAGAAATTGAAAACGTAATGGAAATGTTTGTAGAAAAAAAATATCCGCATATAATTCCAGCAGGTTTTATGACTATGGCACCTTTTACAGATGATAAAAATCTTGTCAGAAAATCATTCATAACTTTGCGGGAAGCCTCATTAAAGGTTAAAAAAGATTTTCCGGAATATGCACAGTCGCTTTCTGAATTATCAATGGGAATGTCCGGAGATTTTGAAATTGCAATAGAAGAAGGTTCGACCTTAGTCAGGGTTGGAACTGCTATTTTTGGCGAGAGGGATTATCAGTAAAAATGAAATTTTTTGTCAGAAAGATTATATTTTTGATATGTTTTCTCTCTGTTTTTTCCGTTCAGGCATTTTGTTCAGATGATCATACTCCAGAACCGATAAATACAGATGAAATTCCTCAGGGATTAAAGGATTTCCGGCGTTTTGAAATTATTTCGCTTGGGGCAATGCCTTTTGTCATGATGGATGTTTCACTCGGTTTTTCAACGTATAAGACAATTATCGGAGAAACTGGTTATACACCGACACCTTTTCTTTCTTTAAGTTTTAAACCTTCTTCTGAAGGTCTTTCTTCTTCGGAAAAATGGGCGGAATTTGTCGAAAGTGATTGTTTTAAAGTTATAATTTCTTCTGTAATCATTTCTGGAACAATTGGACTTTCAGATTACATCATCAACCTTGTAAAAAGAAATTCAATACGGCGAAGGAATACGCTTTCTGCCGAAAAAAACATAATAATTAATTCTATTGCAGACGATCCTACTGCTATAAAATTGCAGCTTCCAAAAAATACCGCTGATAAAGATGAACAAAGTATAATTACTAACGGAGAAGATGAATAATGCCTTTTTTTTCTGCAAAAGTACCTTCTGATTTTTCTGATACTGTAAGGCTTGATAAATATATTGCATCTCTTCCAAACGGAATGAACCGTTCAAAATTAAAAAGCGGAGTAACAGAAATCCTTGTAAATGGAAAAAAAAGTAAAATTTCCCAAAAAATAAAGGCAAACGACCAGATTGACATTCAATGGGAAGATAATATACCCGATGATATTACTCCAGAAGATATTCCTCTTGATATAATATACGAAGATGAAAACGTAACTGTTGTAAATAAAAAACAGGGGATGGTTACTCATCCTGCATGTGGAAACTGGAACGGAACTCTTGTTAATGCACTGCTTTTTCATTGGGGAAGACAGTCTGTTCCTCAGTTAAAGGAAGGTTCTGCAAGTGAAATTCTTGAACGGAGACGACCAGGTATTGTCCACAGACTTGATAAAGATACTTCAGGAATCATTATTACGGCAAAAAACAGGGATAGCGAAGAATTTCTGCAAAAACAATTTAAAGATAAAATACTTCAAAAAGAATATATTTGTATCTGTACAGGCCGTCCGCCTGCAAAAGACGGTGATATAATGACACAGATTATCCGCGATCCAAAAAACAGGCATAGATTTAAGGCTGTTGAAAATACCGAAGAAGGAAAATTTGCGCGTTCTCTTTATCATTGTATTGCCTGTTATGGAAATTATTCTCTTATAAGGGTTCGGATAAAAACCGGTCGTACGCATCAAATTCGTGTTCATATGAAATATCTTGGATGTCCTATTTTAGGCGATTCTGTTTATAACCGTCCGGATAAACTTTTTCCTCAGGCAACTCTTATGCTTCATTCCTGCAGATTAAAAATAAGGCTTCCTGGCAGTAAGAAGTTTTCTGATTTTAAGGCAAAAACACCCGAGCGTTTTCTTGAAGTTGAAAAAACTCTTCACAAAAGGTTTCCAAAAGAGATATTGAAATGAACGATTTAAAAATTTTGTTTGAACCGACCGATGAAAAACCTTATCTTATAATTGACAAGCCTGCTGGTTTACCGTCGGCACCTCTTTTTCCAGAAGATAATGATAATATGCTTTCGATTGCCTGTAAGTCGTTTCCACAAATTCAGAATGTTATCGGGAAAAAAAAGATAGAATACGGCCTTTTACATCGTCTTGATACGCCAACGGCAGGCCTTATATTAATTGCCTGTAAGCAGGATTTTTATGATTATATGCAGGATTTGCAGCAGAACGGACAATTCATAAAATATTATCATGCTGTATGCGATTATATTCCTGATAATGCAGAAAAACTTGAAGGTTTTGCAAATGCAAAAAAAATTGATTCAGATGAAATTCTTGACGCAGAAAAAAACAGCATAATAAAAGCAGAATCTTATTTCCGACCGTATGGAAAAAATGGAAAGGAAGTCCGACCTGTAACGGAGGATTCAGGTATGGCTGCATTAAAAAAAATCGGTAAGAAAACTCTTTATTCAACAGACGTCAAGATTTTAAAAATAAAAGACGGCAAAGTTTATGTTGAATGTAAAATTTCTAAAGGATTCAGGCATCAGGTAAGATGTCATCTTGCATGGCTTGGATTACCTGTATGCGGCGATCAATTATACAATTCAAATTATAAGAATGGAAATGATATCGGGGCAAAAAAAAATGCAGGAAACCTAATGTTTGCTGCATCACGAATTGAATTTGAGTACCCGAGAGGAGACTTGAACTCCTATGACCGTAAGGACACTTGGACCTGAACCAAGCGCGTCTACCAATTCCGCCACCCGGGCAAAAAATGTAATTGCAATATATCAAAAATTTGCCTTTTGGTCAATCTGAACCAAAAAATTGAACCAAAAAGTTTATAGACAGCTGTATAAAATTCCTACCAGTACGGCAAGAACCATTATAGTAAAAATGTAAACCCATACTGGCAATGAGCCTTCATAAACTTTTTTCGGTTTTTCTTCAGATGAAGAATAATCTTTTCCCTTTGTTAGAACCGATGGAGTAAATATACTTTTTTTTGACTGATGGCTTCCGTTTATTGCATAACCGCAGGCAGGGCAGCCTTTTTTAAAGTCATTGTTTGAACCTGTTTTTCCACATTTTGGACATCGTACTGCAGCAAAAAATCGTCCGCAGTTTGTACAAACCCTGGCTTTTCCGGGAACTTCAGCACCGCAGTTTTCGCAGAAAAATTTTGCATCCTTTGATTTCTTTTTTGCCATACAGTACCTTATGCTACAAATTCAAGAAGAATATCATCATCCGATTTCTGAAGAACTTTTGCTGTAAATGCAATACAGTCATTGTCAAATTCATAGCTTCCGTTTTCTATCATCATCTGATTGTTAAAACAGTTCAGGTCTTCAATATAGTCAGGTATGAATTTTACTTTTAAGTCATCCAGCGAATTGAACCTTATGCTTCCAATAATGAGTCTGTTGTTTGTATCTGGAATAAGGGCACGCTTTGTAAGTTTGTTAATTTCTTCAATTTCAGCCTGTGGATTTTGAAGAATTGAATATTCATTGTCGGAATCTTCGGTAGATTTTTCATCGGTTTTGTTACCAGTATCTGATTCTTCGTCAGGCTCTGAAGCAAGTTCGTCTTTTGATTCTTCAGTTTCATTAATACCTTCAACAGGATTTGAAGTAACTTCTACAGTATCTTCAGAATCATTTTCCGTCGATTCTTCCTCAATTTCTTCATCTACTGAATTTGAATTGAGTATTGAATCAACAGTAGGAAGGTCTTCTTCGTCTTCAAAACTGCTTGAAATTGCATCAACTGTTGGAATTTCTTCATCATTATTATCGAATTCATTGTTTTCAACAGTTTCTTGAACGTCGGGAATCTGAACGGAATTAAAATCAAAATCAGTAAAATCTGAAACAATGGCAGAAATACCTAAAGCTTTGGTTTTTGAATATTCTTCGTCATTAAATTCGTTAGAAGAATAAAGAAGTACAGGAATTTTTCTGCAGAATAAACCGCAGTTTGCAAATACTGAGGCAA
>CAMOWQ010000116.1 GCA_946628495.1 uncultured Treponema sp.
CTTTTGAAATTCCCATAAAACCTGCAAGTTTTGCAGTTACTGTGTCATATTTTTCAGATGGAATTTCGCCGGGAGTAATTTCAACGGCAAAACTTTCTGTATTGATAACCATTGGCAGGTTTGCATTTCTGTCAAAAATTTCACCACGCTGAGCCGGCAGCGAAGAAACCTGACTTGAGATTGTACGCGACTGAGTACGGTACTGTTCGCCCTGTATAATCTGCATTGTAAACAGTCTGTATACATAAATGAGCATCAGAAAAACAAGAAGAATGAAGATAATGAATAACTTTACGTTTTTGGTGATAGAATCGCCTTTCAAATTATTTAGCATTATCGACGATATCCTTATTGTTTATTGATAATGTTCCGTAAAAGAACCCGAGCAATTTAAAAATAAGCGGTGCAAGAAGCATGTTTACCAGCAGTTCGAACAGGAATGCGTAAGAAAAGATTCCTTCGATTTGAACGTTCGGATAGAATAATGTTATAAGGAAAATCAGAAGAGCTTTTAATATTGTTGCAATGCCTGTCATTACAATAGGAATAACGAATTTTGAAAGTATAACTGTTGAAGAAAAAATGCCGCATATATAGCCGATTATCGTTCTGAATATGCAGTTAAAACCCATTGGAACGCCTGTTATAAAATCCAGAAATAAGCCTGAAGTAAAACCTGTAAGTTCTCCGTACAGGCTTCCGTTGATAATAGAAAAATAAACAGAGCAGATTAAAATTAAATCTGGAACTGCTATAAGAAAAGATATATTTGAAAGTATAGAAGATTCAATAATCGTACAGCAGAAAAGTATGAATATGCTTAAGAAAAAAGATTTTGCCATCAGTCTGCCTTCTCCCTTGAGTTTAATTCCCTTTTATTAACTACAAATACAGTTTCGAGTTTTGAAAAATCAATAATCGGTTTAAGTTCAATTTTCAAAGAAGAATTGTAATCAAGGACTGTAATTTTAGAGATAGTTCCAACAGGAACATCGCGCATATAATTATCATTTTCTCCGGAAGTAACTATGATGTCTCCGTAATTAAGTTCGTCGACTACCCTTTTTCTTATATACTGCATGATTAACGGCTGTTCAGAGTCTCCTAATCCGTTCACAAGTCCAAGATCTCTTGTGTTTTGAATTCTTGCGGAAACGATATTATTCGTACTGTAAACAGGTGAAATCTGACTTGTAAAAAGTCCAACCTGTACAACCTTACCTACAAGGCCCTGACTTCCCTGCTGAAATGCTACGACAGGCATGTTTTTCTTTATACCGTTCATGCTTCCCTTGTTTATCGTAAGATAACTGTTTATATTATCAAAATTTCGCGAAATAATCTGTGCAGGAATATTCTGTTCAACCATTGAAATTGAAAAATCAAGCTGTTCTTTTAATCTTTCATTTTCTTTTCTGATTTCAGCATTCGTTCTCTGCATCTGTTCGTAATTCTCGAGTTTGATTACAAGTTCATTATAATCCTGTTGAAGCTGTTTTAATTCTTTTACGGCATTAAAGGTGTTTTTAATGGAATTATTAACGTAATACACACCTTTTTCTACAGAAGAAATTACCGAGAAACCAATCTGCTTGAAATTCAATACAAAGCGTCCCGAACTGAATGCAAGCAGAATTCCCGAAATTAGAATCAGCAGTATGAGAAGAAATTCTGTAAATCTGAACTTAATTGAATAATTGTTCTTCTTTTTCATTTAGTTTTAGTTTTTAGATAAAATTATTCATTAAGACTGTCATAAATAGAACGTTCTGAAGACATTTCCTTAAACAAACCGAATGCCTCTCCTGCTCCAAGTGCAACACATTCAAGTGGTTTTTCAACAAGAATTACAGGAACTCCAGTTTCCTTTGAAATTAATTTTGGAAGTTCCCTGAGCATTGAACCACCGCCTGTCATTACAATACCGCGTTCAATAATATCAGAAGCAAGCTCTGGAGGTGTTTCGCTTAAAACTGTTTTTATTTCTTCAACAATCGCAGTAACAGGTTCTTTCAAAGCTTCTCTTACTTCTACGCTGTCAATTTCAATTCTTCTTGGAAGACCTGTGATTGCATCAGTTCCTTTAAGTTCCATCTTTTCGATAGTTTTTTCAGGAGCAGCGTTTCCAATCTGAATCTTAAGTCTTTCTGCTGCAGGCTGACCGATAATAAGATTGTGTACACTTTTTACATATTTTACGATTGCTTCATCAAATTTATCACCGCCGATACGGATTGAATGTGTAACAACCATACCGCCTAATGAAATTACGGAAACTTCTGAAGTACCGCCTCCAATATCACAAATCATGTGTCCTGCTGGTTCATAAATTGGAATTTTAGCACCGATGGCTGCTGCAAGTGATTCTGCAATAACTTCAACTTCCTTTGCACCAGCTTTAAGGGCTGCTTCAATTACGGCTCTTCTTTCAACATCAGTAATACAAGATGGAATTCCGATTTTCATTCTTACGGATTTAAATATCTGATGTCTTGGAATTATTTTTGAAATGAAGTGTTTTATCATTTTTTCTGTGCTGTCAATATCTGCAATAACACCGTCTGCCAGTGGTCGAATTGCAATGATACTTCCAGGCGTACGGTCAAGCATTCGTTTTGCTTCTGCACCGACAGCAATAATTCTTTTTGTGCCACGTTCAACGGCTATAACCGATGGTTCATCTATAACAATGCCTTTGTCTCTTACATAAATAAGCGTATTACAAGTACCTAAATCAATACCGATATCAGTAGAAAAATTATCTAAAAAACCCATGGTTCCTCCCAAACATTTACGGTAAGAAAAAATTTTTTTATACTATATTTTACTTTGCAATTAAATAATTATCTATAGTTTTAGTAAAAAAAGTATAGAAAACAAGAAAAGAATTTAACGCGTCTCTGAAAATTTCTTAAGTGCTCCAGGATGATTAACCTGGATTTTCAAAGCTTCCCGCCATTCTGCCCTTGCCATTACAAGATTGCCCTGATTTTCGTAAATAAGTCCTATTCCGTAATGAGCATCAGCGGAATTTTTGTTAAGGGCAAGTACGTTTTGAAATTCATCAAGAGCTTCTTTGTAAGATTTTTGTTCAATGTATATATTTCCTAAAAGATTTCTGCACTTAATAATAATTTCATCATTGTCGCTGTTGTTAATAACTCTAAAAAGATATTGTTTTGCGGCAGCATATTCTCCGCATTTATAATATTGTTCCGCAATTGAAAGAAGAAGTGAATCTGATTCGCTTACAAGAAGAGCTTCTGTAAACGATGAAATACTTTCTTTTGTCATTCCGAGTGCAGCATAACTTAATCCAAGATATTTCGGAATATCGTCAGCTTCATATCCGTCTTCATAGGCTTTTGTAAGAAATTTTACTGCAAGATCTGCATAGTAATATGTTGAAATTGTATTTTTATAGAAGTAAGCTTTTCCAAGCATATATTCAAGTTGAGGCATTAACGAAGGTTTTGCATCATACATGATAATTCTTATGTTGTTGATTGCCTCATCAAGGTAATTTTGTGCAAGTGATGAATCTGTCTGAGAAACAGCAAGAAAAAAACTTGCATAACTGTAATATGTAAGCAGTTTATTGTTAAAAGAATCTTCCTGAAGAAGAAGTTTGCACGAATCATAAACTTCGTTGTATTTTTCTTCTTTCCATAAGGATTCAATTTTATTGATTGTTATATGAGTTTCTTTGTAGCGGGAGATATATTTATTTATGAAAAGAAAACCTATAAAAAGAACTGCAGTTATAATTAATAAAATTATAAGTCGGGATAAAAATTTGCTCTTTTTCTTAAAATAGTTGTTATCTATATGTTTTTTCATTTTCATATAAAATAAAAAAAAAGATGGAATAATAAGCCGGGTTCTGTCTGGCAGTTTAAACTGTCAATAACCATCTATCTTGATTAATTATCGCTAATTAACTCCAGCAATCTACCCGCGGTTATAAGCTCGGAAAAACAAAACCGCTGCTTGATTTTGCTCCAAATGAGGTTTACAGGCTAAAATTGTTACCAATTTTACGGTAGTCTCTTACACTGCCTTTTCACCCTTACCTGACGAATCAGGCGGTATATTTTCTGCTGCACTTTCTGTAATCAACCGGACTATGCAAGCTTATCCATTCCTTATGCCTTGCGGCAAGCGAATGGAAAACTTATGCAGTTACCGAATGATTCCCGGTTATTACCCGGCATTTTTTCCGAAGGAGCCCGGACTTTATCTCATCCGCATAACCTTTCATCAGATTATGCAGACGCGGTTATATTCCATCTTTTATTATAAACAGTTTTTTATACAAAGACTAAAATTAATCTTCGTTATCATCATCAGAATCGCTGTCTGAATCTGAATCCTCGTCTTCATCAGATGCATCTTCTGAATCTTCGTCCAATGCATTCTCATCATCATACTGAGAATCGTCATCATATTCGTCTGAATCTTCGTATTCGTCATCATCGTAGTCAAGACCAACGAGACTTCCGATATCATCAAGATTGTAGTAATCGTCCTGAGCGTCGCCTGTTGATTCGTAATAAAGAATTCTTGAACAGTAAGGACAGAATATGATGTTTTCACCGTCGCGAACTGTATTTGCAAACTGAGCAGGAAGAATCATATGACAGCCTGTACATACATTTTTATGAACGGCAACAATTCCTTCTGAATTTCTCTGAATGATTCTCTGGAATTTGAAAAGAATTTCCTGATCAAGATTTGGAGCAATTTCTGCTTCCTGTTTGCGCAACTGTTCAAGCTGTGAATTATAAGTATCAATCTGCTTGTCAAGATTCTGCTTGCTTTCTGCAAGTTCAGCTTCCTGAGATTTAATCATAGATTCAAGGCCTTTAAGGCTTTCGTCAAGTTCTGCCTGATTTTTTTCTTCTTTCTGAAGTTCCTTGCGGATTTCGGCTTCTCTGGCAGAAGCTTCGGAAATCTGTTTATCCAAAGCTTCGTATTCTCTGTGAGTTGTAATGTTGTCCATGCCTTTTTCACCAGCGTCCTTTGACTTGATTGCCTCATCAAGGTCAAAATGAAGGCTGACAACCTTGCCTCTTACAGTTTCAAATTCAGCATTTTTGGCAATGAATTCTTTCTGAAGTCTTGCAAGCAATTCTTCATGTGTACTTAATTGTTTTGGAGCATCTGCGACTTTTGCTTCAAGAGCATATTTTCGAACCAAAACATCCTGTAGTTTCTTTAAATTCTCAAAAACTTCTGTTGTAACCATCAGTTACCCCTCTAATATATCTGAAAAGTATATATGAAAATAACAGTTTAGTCTATATTGTTTTATTTTATGATTTAGGTTTCAATATAGTCACGTAAACCGTTCGCACGTCTAGGGTGTCGAAGTCTTCTTAAAGCCTTTGCCTCAATCTGTCTGATTCGTTCCCTTGTAACGTCAAAATAAAGTCCTACTTCTTCAAGTGTTAATGAATATCCATCATCCAGACCAAATCGCATTCGGAGTACTTCCTGCTCTCTTGGAGGCAGCGTATTAAGAACGCTTCTCAACTGTTCCTGAAGAAGTGTAAATGCTGTCTGCTGTGCTGGATTTTCAACATCCTTGTCTTCGATGAAGTCTCCGAGTAAAGAGTCTTCTTCTTCTCCGATTGGAGTTTCAAGTGAGATAGGCTCTCTTGCTACATTCTTAACCTGTTTTACCTTAGAAACATGCCATGCAAGCTGCTGTGCGATTTCCTCATCAGTTGGTTCTCGTCCAAGTTTTTGCATGAGCTGGCGGCTTTCGCGTACGACTTTGTTAATCTGTTCAATCATATGAACAGGAACACGGATTGTACGTGCCTGATCAGAAATAGAACGTGTAATTGCCTGACGAATCCACCATGTTGCGTAAGTAGAAAATTTGAATCCCTTGCGGTACTCGAATTTTTCAACTGCCTTGATAAGACCGATGTTTCCTTCCTGTACAAGGTCAAAGAACTGAAGACCTCTGTTTGTATATTTTTTTGCAATTGAAACAACAAGACGGAGGTTTGCATTGATAAGCCTGTTTTTTGCTTTTTCCATCATCTGGCGGCCGTTTTCAATCTGTTTTGCCATTTCAAGAATCTGATCGACATTGTTTTCAAATTCATATTCAAGTTTATGAAGTTTTCTGTCAATTTTCTGAATCTGTGTGTAAATTTCGCGGATTTCGTCGGCAGTCATGTTAAGTTCTTCTTCGAGTTTTAATGACTGAGAACGGATTGAAATTTTTCGTCCAAGATTTCTGAGTTCCGAAGTATTTGAAATTCGAAGCTCTTTCATCTTTTTTTCCTGTTTCTGATGATAATCTTCGATTTTTATTGTTGCATCACGGTATTTCTGCGTAAATTTATCAAGTTCTTCTGTCTGAATGTCAATTTTCTGAAGCTGAACAAGAATCTTTTTTCTAAGTTCGACAAGCTGTGGATTGTCAAAAATGGAACTATTCTGTTCATTTTCAAAAAGCTGCTTTTTAAGAGCCATATACTGTTTCATTTCAGGAAGTACTGGTTTTATGTAATCTGCGTAGAACTGCTTTAAGCGGCGTTTGTCAGCCATTTCTTCATTGAGTTCTTTGCGGGTTTTTCCAGGTTCGTTTACATCAATTCTTGTAAATGCCCTTTGCGCAATAAGGAAGAATTCAGGAATCATGATACCAGAATTTTTGATTACATCTTTAATGATGTTGTTACCCTCTTCCATTTTTTTTGAAAGTTCAACTTCCTGTTCTGCTGTAAGAAGGTTTTCTTTTCCGATTTCGCGGAGGTAAAGGCGTATAGGATCATCGACATTGGATTCTTTGTCGCTGTTTACAAGCTTGTTCTTCTGTACGGCTGCAAGATTCTTTTCAACGCTTTCAATTTCTTCTACTTCATTTTCATCAGACTGAGAAACGTCATCATCATCATCCTGATCAAGGATAATGTCATCTTCGTCTCCGCTCATGTCTGCATCTTCGTCTCCAAGAATATCCGGCTCAACAGGCTCTCTGTTAATATCCTTAAGTTTTTTAAGAACAGGTTCCATTAATTCGTCGGAGTTTGCAATGTCCTGACCAAGATAGTGATAAACATCATCCCAAGTTAATATTGTTTTTGTTTTAGCATAATCAAGAAGTTTTTCAACAGCGGCATTAAGTGCGCTAATATCTTCTGAGTTGTCCATGTGGTTCATCCTTTTTGACTCATCCTTTATTGTTTATGACATTTGCTGAACTTGTTTGTCCAGTTCCAATTTTTGCTCCAGAAGGGAGTTTAATTGTTTTTTATCATCTTCGGTTACTATTACGTAATCTTTAATCTGCATAAGCAGCTTGTTTCGCTGGTCATCCAATTTGTTTCTTTTTATATACATTATTGTATCCGTTATGACGGCATCAATTTCTTCCTTTGGATATACACCGCTTGAAAGTGTTTCTGCGATTAATGATGACAGATTACTGTCTGAACATCTGTCCAGTACTACTGATATTTCAAAGTTACCTTCCCTATAACAATTATTCAGAATTGTAAATAATTCCCTTGCATAAGA
>CAMOWQ010000117.1 GCA_946628495.1 uncultured Treponema sp.
ATAAGGGACAAAATCCCTTACGAATTTCTTGGACAAAATCGCTTACGAATTAGTTCTATCTTATTCATCGGAGAATATTTATTTGACGATTAGTAAAAGCAGTGTTATATTTAAATAGCAAAATTTAAAAACATAAACATATCTTAGTTTTAGGAAGCAAGCCATGAAGTTTTTTGATACTCACGCTCACATCGGGCTGATTTACGATGATCCTATTGAACAATTGCGTGTTATTCAGCAGGCAAAACAGGCAGGTGTAACTCGCATAATAAGTATAAATAACAGTCTTATGGATTTTCCAAAGGTTTATAATAATCTCAAATCTGTTGCAGGAATATATCACGCTGTTGGTGTTGCTCCGTCAGAAGTAAAGAATCCTGGCAACGATTGGATTCAGAAAATTGAATCTAATCTGGATTTGCCTAATGTTGTTGCAGTGGGCGAAACAGGCTTGGACTATTATAAGCAGTTTGGCGACAAGCGTTCTCAGATTGAACTTTTTATTACTCAGCTGGAAATTGCACAGAAGCATAATCTTCCTGTAATCATACATAACAGGGAAGCTGGATCTGACGTTTTTGATATTCTTTCTGAACGTTTGCCAGATGCAGGTGCGATTTTTCATTGTTATTCGGAAAATGCTGCGTATGCAAAAAAATGTCTTGATATGAATGTATGGTTCAGTTTTGCAGGAAATCTTACTTACCGCAACGCACGTAATCTTCACGAAACGGTTCTTAATATTCCTGTTGATAGAATTCTTATTGAAACCGAAAGTCCATTTATGATTCCTGCTGAATTCCGCGAGAAAAAGCGTACTATGCCGGCATATCTTACTTCGACTGCAAAATTCCTTGCAGAAATGCTTGAGATGGATTTGGAAGTTCTTAGCGAACAGCTTTGGAAGAACAGTTGTGCTGCCTTTAAGCTGCCGGAATAATTTTTACGGAACTGTTGTTTTATGAGTGCCCTATATCATCCGGTAAAGATAGGAAATGTGGAACTTAAGGGAAATCTTTTCCTTGCTCCTGTTGCAGGTTATAGTGATTGTGCATTCCGTTCGGTTTGTGTAGAAAACGGAGCATGTTTTACTTATACGGAAATGGTCAGTGCAGAGGCATTGGTCAGAAATAATACAAAGACAGAAATTCTCATGAAGCGGGCCTGTAATGAAAAGGCTTATGCCGTACAGATTTTTGGCGGAGAAAGTTCTGTTATGTCCGAAGCAACAGAGATTGTTCGAAATAAAACTGGATGTGAAGTAATTGATATAAACTGCGGGTGTCCTGTGCCGAAAATTGTAAAGACGGGAGCTGGTTCTGCCCTTACAAGAGATCCTGAACGATTGTATGAAATTGCAGATGCTGTTGTAAAAGCTGCTAAAGGCATTCCTGTTACGGTAAAAATTCGTTCCGGTTGGGAAGTAACAAAACTTACCTGGAAAGAAGCAGCCGCTGCTGCAATAGACGCTGGAGTTTCTGCAATTACAATACATCCACGTACAAAAACTCAGGGGTATGAAGGTCATTCTGACTGGAATATCATGAAAGAGCTTGTTGATTTTGTTAATGGTAGAATTCCTGTTTTTGGTTCAGGGGATTTGTTTAGGCCAGAAGATGCCAGGTCAATGCTTGAACAGACAGGTGTTGACGGTGTTATGTTTGCAAGAGGTGCGATGGGAAATCCTTTTATTTTTAAGGATGCAACGTCGCTTCTGACAACAGGCAGTTATGAATCGGTTCCTGCTGAAATAAGGATAAAAACAGGTTTTGCGGAACTTGAAAGGCTGGCTGCCGAAACGACAGAAGAACATGCATGTCTTGAAATGCGGAAAAGATTTTCGGCTTATTCAAAAGGCATTCAGAATGGGGCTGCTTTAAGAGCAAAAATTGTTCATGCCGCTACCATTCAAGATTATAAAGATATTTTTGCGGGGCAAATATAAGGGGAAAATGATGGGTCTGTTGCAGACATTAACGGATTTATTCGATTCAATTTTCAGACGTTCATCTCCAGAAGTCCAGAAAAAACAACTGCTAAAAAAACTGGATATGGAGATAAAATCATTTTCTCCTGCAATTTGCAGCGGCGGAATTCTTCTGCCTAATTTTGGTGAGGCTGTTTTTACCCTTTATAAATATACTCGTACGCTTGATAATCTGTTCTCTGCGACAGTTTCTTCTGTTGATGTTCCCCGTCAGCACAGATTTGAAGCTCAGCTTATAATGACAGGTTACAATTCCGAAGAACAGGATATTCTTGAAGCATTGACGTATGAGAACCGTCTTCAGGAAATTATGGAAGGGAAGGGAGATGCTTCCCGCGAATATGACCATCAAAGGCACATGCTTGAAAAACTTATAAAGGCATTAAATACAGAAAATTTCAAGAAAATGGATAAAGATATTCTTGAACTGCGCCGTTTTGTCGATTTCTGCCATTACAATTATCTGACATTCATGCAGCTTTTTGACCATAATTTTATTCCTGCTGATTTTACCTACAAACCGAATTATTCTGAAGTTGAAGTTTCAAAAGCAATTAATTTGCTGGAAGACTTGTATTATGAAATAGAAGGCCTTGTTGTCAATACAACAACTGCAAGCGAAGTGCTTGCATTGGCAAAACTAAAAAAAGGCAATGATTTAACGGAAGGTGAAGAAAAAGAATATATCAGCTGCCTTAAGAAAATTCTTTTTGTAGTTACAAAATTAATTCCTCCTCATAAGCTTAAGGCAATTATCAGATACGGTCAGGAAAACATGACTTATGAACCTAAAGTTGCAACTTATTCCGGCAGTCCTCGTCAGGATTTTGCAAATATGCTTCAGGAACGTTTTAATGCGGAGGAACAGAGAATAAAGGCAGAAGTTCAGGAAGATGTAATTGCAGAAGAGGTTGCTGAACTTTTTAATAATCAGGAACTTGAAAATTATGCAGCTTATAATAATGAAAACAACAAACTTCTTCAGGAAAATACGTCGCTTTCGTTCAGATGGGTTTATCCTATGCGAATCATCAAGACATTTAATAAAGTGTATCTTTCGGAATCAATTCGAAAACTTCTTAATGATATAGTAATTGAAGGTTTCTTTAATAATCCAAATTATAAAACTTCTTTTGCGGGAATTGTTTATTCAGTCTGCGAAATTTCGGATTTAATTGCAGAATTTGAAGATTCCTTTGAAACTGATAAAAAGAACAGTATTTCTGTTTTAAAAGGATATATCCTGGATAGTAATAAAGATAAGGACTTTTACAAAAAACTTGAAGTAATGGTTCTTTCTATTAATAATGATGCAAATAAATTGATACAGACTGTAACCTCAAGGTTCTTTTCGCTTTATAAAGAGTTGGGAGAACTGCTTGCTGACTCTAAAAAACCTTCCAGCGAGCTGATTCAAAACTTAAAAGTTCTGATGTTGTCGTCAAGAAACAAGGAAAATACAAGTACTCTTGAAAAACAATATCCGAATTGGAAAATATTTTTTGAAATAATGAAAAACTATGCTATTATAAATAGTGGTGAGAAACAGTCATGAGCGGTTCAAGAAAAAAAACTAGAAAAGTGACTAAAAAAAATACAACTCGGAAAAATACTCGTTCAGTTTCATCTGTTGCAAAGAGGATTAAGAAAAATGCAGAAGAAAATTCTGTATTTGCTGATATTTCCGAAGATTTTTTTGGCAATTCTCTTAATAAAAATGAACCGATTTCTTCCATCCTTAATCACAATTCGTTTTCGTTAAAAATGCCTCTGGATGATAAAAATGAGGAAAAGCATAGTGATGTAATAAAACAGACAATGCAATACGAAAAGAAAATCTATGATCTTGAACAGCTTCTTGATATTGCAGGTTCGTTCTGTTCTACCCTTGATTTTGTAAAGCTTCTGGAATCAATCGTTTATATTTGTATGGCACAGATGCATGTTCTTGGTGCCGAAATTTTTACGAGAGACATTGTAGCTGATGATGTTATGGTGCTTGCTACTGCAAATATTTCCGAAAAAAAAGCTGGTATGGTTGATATAGAAAAAGATGATGCAGCTGCCAGAATTGCTATTCCGTATAATTCTTCTGTTACTGAATATCTGCTTGAATGTCAAAAACCCGTTACTTTTAAAGAATTGTCCGAAAATACAGATGATGATAAAACGCTTTTGATTCTTGCGGGGCTTTCACCAACGCTTGTTGTTCCTCTTATTCAAAAAAGGCATTTAAATGGTATTTTAATTTTACAGGAACGAATTGCCATAGATAATGATACATCTTACAGCGAATATGAACAGAGTCAGATTATGTCAATTGCTTCACTGGCTTCCGTTGCAATTTATAATGCGTCGCTTCTTGAAATGTCTTCTATCGATATGATGACGCATCTTAAGCTTAAATATTATTTTTTCAATATGCTTACCGAAAAAATAGAAACTGCTGTTTCAAAATCGCAGAATCTTGCTGTAATAATGTTTGATATAGATTTATTCAAAAAATTCAATGATACATTTGGACATGACTGCGGAGATTTCGTTCTTGTTTCTGTTGCAAAACTTATAAAAGAAAATCTCCGCGATTTAGATGTTGCAAGCCGTTATGGTGGCGAGGAATTTACAGTTTATCTTGATAATACGGGTACAGAGGAAGCTGTCCTTGTTGCAGAAAGAATCAGAAAAACTATTGAAGAATATGAATTTAAATATAATGGTACTTCTTTGCACGTAACGATTTCCGGTGGTGTTACAGTTTTTGATAAAAAGACTAATCCGGAAACTATAACTACAAAATTAGTAAATCAGGCAGATAAAGCACTATATGTTTCAAAACGAAACGGCAGAAATAGAATCTCGCTTTATGATTCCTCTTTACCAGAGTATGCAGAATGACAAAACCTCTTTTTATAAAACGTCCGTTTAAATATATATATTTCGGTGCCGTTTTTTACATAATGGCAGTGAATATTCTGATTTTTCTCATTACCAATGTATTTTCTTTTATAAATGTATATTCGTTAAGTCTTAATCCTGTTTGCATCGTGGAATATAAGATGTTCTGGCAGTTTTTTACATATATGTTTGTTCATGGGAATTTCAATCATGTTTTTTTTAATATGCTAGGGCTTCTTATGTTTGGCATCCGGCTTGAACGAGTTATAGGTTCTAAAGAATTCATCCTTTTTTATTTTGTTACTGGCATTTTTGACGGTGTGCTTTCTTTTGTATTTTATATGATAACAGGTTCGTACAATGTATTTTTAATGGGGGCAAGCGGTGCGTTGTATGCAGTTATGTTTGCCTATGCGGTTCTTTTTCCAAAATCCGTATTTTATATCTGGGGATTGATTCCTGTTCCAGCTCCGCTGCTTGTTCTTGTTTATACAATAGTTGAAATTTTCAGTCAGCTTACAGGTGCGGGCGGAAATGTTGCTCATATGACACATCTTTTTGGTTTTTTTGCGGCATGGCTTTATTTTGTAATAAGGATGTCTGTTCATCCTTTAAAAGTGTGGAGGAATTCACGCGACTGATTATGTTTTTGCAGAACAGAAAGTTATTTTGCGGAATTTTGCTGGTATTCTTTCTTTTATTTATGAATTTGCCGGTATATTCTCAAGTTCCCTCCGTTATTGAAAATATCCGTATTTCATTGTGGGCACAGACAGATGCGTATCCAGAACTTGAACTAAAAGATGATTCTGATGCATATGAAAATTATGGTACTGGTTATGATTATGCAATTTCCGAAATAAAAAAAATAGCACCGTTTTTAATTCAGGGAATGGTTTACGGCTGGAATTTTACATATACGCCTTATGATTCTGGACGGAATGTTCAGGAATATTTTGAACTTACAGAAATTAATTCTTTTGAAGTTGAAAAATATAATATTACGTACCAAAGTCCGTGGATTTCAGATAATAAATTTCAATGCTGGTGTGAGTATAAAAGAACACCGTTTCAGATTCAGGATTATTACAGCTGGACAAGTATAAATAATCCTAAAATTCAGGGCAGAGGATACGGTTCTCTTGCAAAAGGTTTTGACGGTATAAAAGATGCGTGTATGGATTCAGTAAAAAATGCCGTAAGAAGTTATTATCGGGATATTGTCAAAAATAAGCCTAAGGAAATAACGGGAGCAGTTCTTATACGTAATCAGCCGCAGATTGGTGTTGATGCAGGCCGCTATATGATAAATCTTGATTTTTTCTTGGAATGTGGTAGTATTATTGAGTATACTAGATATTAGAAGATTTGAAAGGAGGACGCAACAATGAAGAAATTAGCTTTTACATTTGTTTGCCTTTTGATTTTTATTTCAGGAGCTTTTGCTCAGGGCAGTACAGGAAGTCGCGAGGCCGATGCACTTCTTGCAGAGGAATTTGCAGATAAGGATAGGACAAAAACTCAGATTATTATTCCTGAAAATTCTCATACTACAGAAAAAACTGCAACAGTAAAAATTGAATATTCACCGATGTATGATGAGGTTCGTATTTACTATGACTGCATGATGGTTTCGTATGATCCTGGTGAAGCAATGAATTCTGTTCTGGAATGCCTTAGAGACTTCCAGCTTGAACACAAATATTATGGTTACAAATATCTTAAACCGGATAGATTGCGTTACTATAAGAATGAAAAGGGCTATAGCATGGCTCAGTATATTTCTTATGTTAAATTTTCAAGATAGCTATTCAGTTTTTATCTAAAATACTGTAAAATAAGAGCCGTCAGTTTTCTGACGGCTTATTTTTTTTTCAAAAAGGCAGACCTATAAAATGGACGTTAAAAATCTTATAAAAAATCTTCATCCGCTTGAAATAAAAGTTTTATTGAATTATTCAGATAAGGATGAATTAACATCAGAAAAACTTCAGAAAGAACTGGAATACAAAGAGGGACATGCAAATCAGGCTTTTTCATGGCTTTCTGGTAAATCGCTTCTAAAAGAAATCAGGCGTACACCGCATACATATTTTGAAATTACAGATTTTGGTCGTGCAATGGCAAAAACAGGCACTGTAGAAGAACGTATGGTAAATTTCTTGAAAGAGAAGGGTGCACATACTATGCCTGAAATTGCAGCTGGCGTTGGACTTGAACAGAAAGATATCGGTTCTGCTTTTGGACCTTTGGTAAAAGACGGCGTTCTTAAAATGAATGCAGAAAAGAAAGTTGAATATACCGGTGCTGCTTTGCCTGAACGTATTAAGGCTACAATGGAGCTTATTAAAAAGGCATGCGCAGCAGAAGGTGGACTTCTTAATAAAGATGATTTGTCTGCATCAGAAAGCGAAGCTATGAACGGACTTGCTAAAAAGCGTGGTGCTGCAGATTCTCCATTCAAAATGATTGAACGCGAAACTGTTTTCTATAAGCTTAGTGAAGGTTTTGAAAAAGTTCGCGATGCACTTAAGAGTGCTGGTGTAACCGGTAACGAAATTGGTGAAATTACACCAAAAATGCTTACATCTGGTGAATGGAAAAACGGAACATTCCGTGGTTACAATATTGCAGTTCCTCC
>CAMOWQ010000118.1 GCA_946628495.1 uncultured Treponema sp.
CAGAAAACGATAACTGTTTTTCTTGAAATTCTTAAGGATTTGTGTGAGCATCCTCTGACTAAAAATGAGATTGAAAAATCCATACTTACATGTTACGGCGACCGTATTGTACCGGACGGGCCTGCTTCAAGAGGTTCATTGTCGGTACTGCGTTTTATGAACGGCACTTCGTATGATTGTATTAAAAAAGATATGGAGCTTTTGATTTCTGTAAACGAAACTGATGTTCAGAATGCTGCAATGGAATTGTACAAAAATGCATTGGAAAATCGCCAGGAATTTATAATTTGCAGTGAATTAGAACAAATTTGTGGAAATATTATTAATATTCGGTTATAATTATTTAGTTATTTTACAAATTTTCTTGCACTTTAAGGAAATTTGGGGAGATGAAAAGATGGACAAAAAAGCAAAGGAATGTGTTGAAAGACTTCGAGATTTGGTTTCTTCTATACAGGGAGCACCTTTTCCAAGCGATGATATAAAACTTGAACTTTATTCAATCTGGTATGAACACGCACAGCGTTCTGCAACAGAATGTTTTGAATTTCTGAATGATAATTTCCCTGAATCTCAGAAAGATATGAATAAAATGTTCGACAAGTTGTTGAAGAAATAGAGTTTAATCTTTAATTCTGCATTTTTGAAGTATTTTTACCAAAAAAATAGTGAAGTTTCATTTTTGTTTTCCCGAAAATATAGTGAGTGAGAAAACTGAAATAAAAGCAAAGGTTTTTTGGGGAAAATGGGCATTTCTAAGAAAAGCATTAGTTTAAATAAATTTGGATTAAACGGTTTGCAAAAACGAACCGGCATCTATTTGTGGAGATTTTTCTTCAAGGGAATAGAAAGAAATTCTGGCGATGAAAAGAATTTCAGTATTGAATTTGAAATTCTGAATCCTGGTTTGCAATCGGATGAACCTCTTTTAGGTTTTAAGCCTCGTGTACAAATCTCTTCCGATGATTTACAGTATGCTTTAGCGGGTACAAAATCTGCAGAAGATATTCGTACAGAATCTTTGGTTCAGCCTTCCTATGCGGCAGTGCGTTTCCAGATGCTGGGTAGTAATGCAAAAAGAATCTGCCGTTATCTGAATTGCAGCGAAATCAATATAAATACAAAGAACTTCGAAATACGCTGCGGTAATATTCTTTTTAATTTTAATTCACTTTCTGGATTTCTTGATTTGACGCAGGAAGAAAATGATCAGCATCCTGAATATATGTGTGATTCAGGCTATGTTTCCTGGAAAATAACCTACGATATATGGAAAGATTTTGCCTGCGGTTTTAAGAATTCAGATTTATTGTGGTTTCCTCTTGCTGTTCAGGCTAATTTTGCAGGAACTTTTAATTTCAATGGAACTGATTATGTAATAAATCCAAAAAAATCTTCCGGTTATATAGAAAGATTCTGGGGAAAGTCATTTCCTGAAACCTGGTTCCATATTTCTTCATCAAATTTAACAAGCATTATTTCTGGGCATACACTTTTTAATTCCTCTTTTGCTGTAAAGGGCATTTTTGACGGAAGACTTTCTTTTCTTGCCAATTTCGAAGATACAGAAATAAAGTTTCTTGCAGATTCATCAAAGCGTGATTATTCTGTTGCGTGGGATTGTACTCAGGCTCCTGTTAATGACGAAGACGATGATGAATTGCTTCACTGGACTGTAAGCATAAACAGTAAAGAATGGATTATTGATATTGATGTATTCTGTAAGGTGCGCGAACTTGAAACTGCATTGCTTGAAGCGCCTGAAGGAAACAGACGTGTTCTGAATATTGTCCAGAGTTCAAGTGGATATGGTGAACTAAAACTGTTTAAACGTCGTAAATCCAGCCTTGAACAGATGGAATATGCAAGACTTTCCAGCGTAATCTGTGAGTTCGGTCATATTGAAGACAGCGAAATCTAAAATTCCAAGTTTATGTTTATAAAATTTTCTCTTTTTTTGATTGTCGTTTCCTAAAAATCTTATTATTTTCGTAATTAGTGAGGTGATAGAATGAATTACGAAAATTTTACAATCAAATCACAGGAAGCACTTCAGGAAGCGACTTCAATTGCGAATAAGAATGATAATTCAGAAATAAGAACGGAACATCTTCTCCAGGCATTGCTTGAACAGCAGGACGGAATGATTGTACCTGTTCTGGAAAGAATTGGTGCTTCCGTTCCTACAATCTTAAAACAGACAAAAGATATTATTTCTTCAAATCCTAAAATTTCTGGAGCGGCACAGGTTTATTTTTCTTCGGAACTTCAGAAGATTCTTGCAAAAGCAGAAAACGAAATGAACATGCTTCACGATCAGTTTCTTTCAACGGAGCATTTTCTTCTTGCAATGTCAGAGAGTGATGGAAATGTCGGAAATCTTTTAAGAAATAATTCAATAAATCATAAGTCAATTCTCGAAGCCTTAAAGTCTGTCCGTGGAAATCAAACTGTTGATTCTCAGGATCCGGAAAGCAAGAGTCGTGCTCTCGAAAAATATTGCCGTGATTTAACTGCAGCTGCCCGTCAGGATAAAATCGATCCTGTTATCGGCCGTGATGAGGAAATCAGGCGTGTTATGCAGGTTTTGTGCCGTCGTACTAAAAATAATCCTGTCATTATCGGAGAACCTGGAGTCGGTAAAACTGCGATTGTAGAAGGTCTTGCGCGCCGTATAGCCTCTGGTGATGTTCCTGAAAGCCTTAAAAATAAAAGGCTTCTTGCACTTGATTTAGGAAGTCTTGTTGCCGGTGCAAAATTCCGCGGTGAATTCGAAGAGCGTTTTAAGGCACTTATAAATGAAGTTCAGAAATCTGAAGGACAGATTATTCTTTTTATTGATGAACTTCATACTCTTGTAGGAGCCGGAAATTCTGAAGGTTCAATGGATGCTTCAAATCTTCTTAAACCTGCCCTTGCTCGCGGTGAACTTCGTGCAATAGGTGCTACAACGCTTGATGAGTACAGAAAATACATCGAAAAAGATGCCGCCCTTGAACGAAGGTTTCAGCAGGTTTATTGTGCAGAGCCTACTGTTGAAGACACAATTGCAATTCTCAGGGGTCTTCGTGAAAAATACGAAATTCATCATGGGGTTCGTATTGAAGATGAAGCCCTTGTTGCTGCAGCGACACTTTCCAACCGCTATATAACGTCGCGTTTTCTTCCTGATAAGGCAATTGATCTTGTTGATGAAGCGGCAAGCCGTCTTAAAATGGAAATTGAAAGCCAGCCAGAAGAACTTGATCAGGTAGAACGAAAAATTCTACAGCTTCAGATTGAACGTCAGTCGCTTTCCAAAGAAGATGATAAGGTTTCTAAAGAAAGACTAGAAAAACTCGAAAAGGAACTTGCAGATTTTTCTTCAAAGCGTGATGCAATGAAACTTCAATGGCAGAATGAAAAATCAGTAATTAATAATTCCCGGGAACTTAAAGAAAAACTTGAACAGGCTAGATTTAACGAGGAAAAATTCACACGCGAAGGCAATCTGGAAAAAGCTGCTGAAATTAAATACAGTATAATCCCTTCTTTAGAAAAACAGCTTGAACAGAGTGAAATTAATGCAAAAGAACGTGAAAAATCCGGACTCGATTCTCTTTTAAGGCAGTCTGTAACGGAAGAAGATATTGCAAAAGTCGTTTCATCCTGGAGCGGAATTCCTGTAAGTAAAATGATGAGCGGTGAAAAACAGAAATATCTTGAACTTGAAAATGTCCTTCATAAAAGAGTTGTCGGTCAGGAACAGGCTGTATGTGCAGTTTCCGATGCAATCAGACGTAACCGTTCTGGTTTAAGTGATCCAAACAGACCGCTTGGAAGTTTCCTGTTTATCGGTCCTACTGGAGTTGGTAAAACAGAACTTGCAAAAACACTTGCAGATTTCCTGTTTAATGATGAAAAATCGCTTACACGTATTGATATGAGCGAGTATATGGAAAAATTCAGCGTGACACGTCTTATCGGTGCACCTCCGGGATATGTAGGATATGATGAAGGCGGTCAGCTTACGGAAGCAGTTAGAAGGCGTCCTTACAGTGTAATTCTTTTTGATGAAATTGAAAAAGCTCATCCAGATGTATTCAATGTTCTTCTTCAGGTTCTTGATGATGGACGACTTACGGACGGGCAGGGACGTGTTGTTGATTTTAAGAATACAATCATCATTATGACGAGCAATCTTGGAAGTGAATTCATTCTCGAAGCAGATACTCAGGAAAAACTTGAATCAATTCGACCTGAGATTAACGATCTTCTTCATAAGACTTTCCGTCCTGAATTTCTAAACCGTATAGATGAAACTGTGATGTTCCAGCGTCTTGGAAAAGATTGTATCGAAAAAATCATAAAATTGCAGTTGCAGAGAGTTTCTGAAAGGCTTGAAGGAAGGCATATTACCCTTGATTTTACACAGTCTGCTTTGGACTTCCTTTGCCTTAATGGTTATGAACCTGCTATGGGTGCTCGTCCTGTAAAAAGAGCTGTACAGACTTATGTAGAAAATCCCCTGGCAAAAGCTCTGCTTTCTGGAACCTTTATGGAAGGTGATAAAATAGAAGTTTCTGCTCAGAACGGGACTTCTTCACTGGATTTTAAGAAGGTATAAAAAAAAGAGGGGAAAGTGTTTATAAAATGCTTTCCCTTCTTTTGCATGAATTTTTGTTTAAGTTGAAATAACTTTATCAATTTTTAGAAAAATAAAGTTTTTTACTTGATTTTTTATGTTTTAATTACAATAATATTATTCGTATGCCCGAAAAGAAAAACGTTGACTCAAAATTACAGACAATTATCGAACTTGAAAAACAGCTTGGTGAAATACAGGATGTGGATGTCCTTCTTGAAAGAATTCTTACAGAAACACGTAGGATTGTTAATGCTGATGCCGGTTCGATTTATGTAGTTGAAGATGGAAAAATAAAAATAAAATATGCACAAAACGATACTCAGTTAAAGGAACTTGCTCCTGGAGATAAGCTTCCATATCAGAATTTTTCGTTTAAAATCGATGAAAAATCAATATGTGGTTATGTCGCTTATTCAGGTCATCCTGTAAACATAAAAGATGCATATCGAATTCCCGAAAGTAAACCGTATAAATTCAACAAAAATACAGATAAAATTTCAAATTACCGTACAAAATCAATTTATACTTTCCCTTTGAAGATGGCAAACGGAACACTGCTTGGACTTCTTCAGATTATAAATGCAAAGGATGAAGAGGGAAAATTTGTAAGTTTTGATGAAGAAGCTGAACTTTTAATATCTCATTTTGCTACAAGTGCTGTTCAGGCTTTGCAGCATGCGTATATAACAAGCAGCATGGTAAAAAGAATGCTTAAAATGGCAGAATTCCGTGATCCAAAAGAAACATATGCACATGCAGAACGAGTTTCTCTTTTTTCACTTGAAATTTACGACCGCTGGGCTTTCAATCATAATGTACCGGAAAATATCCTGCATCGTTACAGGGATACGTTAAAAATTGCTGCAAAATTTCATGATGTCGGCAAGGTCGGAATTTCCGATGTAATCTTAAAAAAACAGTTTCCTCGTTTTACTGAAGAAGAGCGCAATATAATGAAAGGGCATACCTGTATTGGAGCTCAATTATTTGATCCGCCCGAATCTTTTCTGGATGAAATGGCACGCGATGTAGCATTGCATCATCACGACAGATGGGATGGTGGCGAATCCGGATATCCTGGAAATATTGATATTTCAACTTTTACATTAGGTGAAGGTCTTGTTGTTACCGAGCCGTTAAAAGGAACAGACATTCCTCTTGCTGCAAGAATTGTAGCCGTTGCAGATGTATTCGATGCTTTAAGTCATAAAAGATGTTACAAGGATTCCTGGAGCATAGAAGATTCTTTCCAGGAAATTCAGGAAAATGCCGGTTCTCATTTTGATCCAGAAATTGTACTTTCTTTTATGCAGATAAGAGACAGAATTTGTTCAATTTTTATGGCATATCCGGATGAAAATTAGTATTTTTTTATAAGCTGGTGAATGCATTTATCAAAGCAGTTTGCAAACAGTCCGAATTTCTTTTTGTCATAACCTTCGTTAAAATGTTTTACAAGACCTAGGTTTGCAAGTTCAAGATTATAGTTTCGTTCAGAAATCATCTCTCTTATGTTATCGTTTGTGAATATTGTTCCGCGGTCATTTATAGTGCAAATATTTTTCGTAATAAGTTTTTCTGCAAAAATAATGTCTCTTGTTATTACTAAATCACCTGGTTCTGCGTGTTCGAGAATATAATTGTCTGCAGCGTCTTTCTGCTCAGAAACAATAATTCTTTTATAATTACCTTCTTCATTTACAGGTATATCTTTGTTTGCCACAAAAAAAAGAGGAATGTTTAATCTGTGAGTGTGTTTTGCAACGTGATTTCGTACTAGAGTGGGGCAGGAATCGGCATCAATCCAGACTGTCATTTATTAGCCTTGTTGTGAATTTTCAAGAACAGAATTTATTTTATTAATCATTCCAAGTGTGCGTTTTTCTGCTTCTGCCTGTTCTTGAGCCTGTGTTATGTTCAGGTCTTCCCGTATGCCGTTTGTTTTTTCAGCGCGCTCGTTTTTATCCATCAGTTTATAAAGCTCGTCGCAAACCATAATTCCTGCAAGAATAGAAGCCTGAAGAGGATTTGTTAAAGCTTTAAGACCGGATACTTCCTGGGTAATGCGTGTATAATAATCCAGAAGTTTTTCGAGGTATTCCGAATCTTCATTTGCCTGAACTGTAAATGATGTTCCTAATAAATCTATATGAAGCTTTCCCATTTAGAAAATATCAAATCCTAAATCTGTATGATTTTCTTCGTTTTCTTCTTCTGATTCATCGTATGATTCAGAAAAACCTTCGTCCTGATTAAAATCATTCTGATCTTGTTCTTGTTCATCATGAATTGTTTCAAAAAGCATATCATCTGATTGTGTTGAAATTGTAATTTCTTCTGATTCTTCGTCAGCAGACGGTAATGCTTCTGATTGAACAGGCTTCATATCGTGAAATGATGGGGCGCTCTGTATGGAAGATGTATTGTTTAATGATTCTGCAGGAGCGGCTGTTGTTGTAGCCTGCATGTTATCATGAATAGGTGAAATTTGACCGCCGTTTCCAACCGTTGTTTTTAAAGTTGAACTTGCTTTTAAAACACTGTTTTCGAGGTAGGAAAGGCGGTCAAGAGCCTTTCTGATTCCACTTTCGATTCTTGTCTGATCATTTTCAAAAGTTGAAAGTTGCTCCGTTTTGCTTGAAAGCGCATTTGTGAGCTCTGAACATTTTTTGCGCAGAGCATCGTTTTCAGCCTGCAGCTGCTGAATCTTTTCAACAGCACTCTCTATCTTTTGTTCAAGAAGAATTACCTGATCAAGTGAAATCATATCTTTTCCTTAAAACAATTATGCTTTAAGAGCTTTTTTAGCAGCTTCTACAACTGCTTTGAAAGCTGCTGGATCTTCAATAGCCATATTAGAAAGAGCCTTGCGGTTCAATTTAATACCAGCTTT
>CAMOWQ010000119.1 GCA_946628495.1 uncultured Treponema sp.
CTGGTCTTGAAAAACTTAAGGAACAGGTTGATTCTCTTATTGTTGTTCCTAATCAGCAGCTGCTTAATATTATTGATAAAAATACTTCTGTAAGGCAGGCATTCCTTGTTGCAGATGATGTCCTTCGTCAGGGTGTTGAAGGTATTTCCAATATTATTATCCGTTCGGGCGAAGTAAATACAGACTTTGCCGATGTTCGTAATGCAATGGCAGGACAGGGAAATGCAATTCTTGGCGTTGGTGTTGCAGAAGGCGAAAATCGTGCTGTAGAAGCCGCAAACGCAGCAATTCATAATCCGTTGCTTGAAAATTCTCATATTAACGGTGCAAAGAATATCCTTATAAATATTTGTGCTTCAGAAACAGTTTCTATGAGTGAAGTTAATGAAATTATTCATATTGTTACTTCTTCTGCTGATGATGATTATAATCTGTTCTGGGGACAGGTTGTTTCTCCTTCAATGGACGGAAAAATCAGCGTAACAGTAATTGCTACCGGATTTGATTCAGCTGCAAAAACTTCTGAGCCTGTAGCAGAAGAACCTGCTGTTGAACCGGAACCAGAAGTTGTAGATGAAAATGTAGTTGCTTCAAGTGAATTTGAAAATATTCTTCATCCTAAAAATGCTGATACAGAAAGTCTTAGAAATGAGGGAATTCAGAAAGCGGCGCATTCAAAAAACTTGCAGCAGCCTCTTTTTGATTTTGATTCAGCTTCTTCTGAAAAAAAGACGGATGTGCAGAATCAGAATTCAAATCGAAATGCAAATAATTCAAGCTGGGGCGAATCTTTTTATAAAGAAGCAGATTTGAGTTTTTATAAAGTACAGTCAAGAAATCAGTTTGCTCCGCCAGCAGGATATTCAGGACAGAATGATATTAATCAGCCGGCAATCTGGAGCAACGCTTCGTTAAGCAGAAATATAAAGCTTACAGATGACTGATTGAATTGCCTATGACGATAGATACTCTTCTTGAACAGTTTTATGCCGATTTACTTCTTGTAAAACGGGATTCTGCACAGACTGCAATGACATATAAACTTTCTGCAGAAGAATTTTTACACTGGCTTGCATCTGAGCAGATTAAACTAAAATCTGTTACAGTCCGTGATTTATCTTATTATCTTGCAAAAAGAAAAGAAGACGGCACTTCTGATGTTACAATGGCAAAAGATTTGTCTGGAATACGTGCGTTAGGTGAGTATCTTGTGCGCAAAGGTTATTGGGAAGAAAATACGGCGCTTATTCTTGACAGGCCTAAGGTTGGAAAAGGTCTTCCTAAAGTTCTTAGTATTGAAGAGGTTGATAAGCTTCTTTCTGGAATAGATAAGTCTACACCGCTTGGAATTCGCGATGATGCTTTATTTGAACTTATTTATTCATGCGGGCTTCGAATAAGTGAAGCTTGTACTTTAATGACTGCAAATGTTCATATGGATGAACGGATAATACTTGTTCGCGGTAAGGGCGATAAAGAAAGATTTGTTCCTTTTGGAGAAAAAGCAGCTCAAAAAATTCAATATTATATTGATAACGTTCGTAGTGAACTTACGAAAGGAAGAACTGTTCCTGAACTTTTTGTAAATTACAAGGGAGAACCGATTTCCCGCAAAGGCGTCTGGAAACGCTTTCAGGCGTTGGAAGCAGCAAGCGGTGTTACTGCAAAAGTTCATACGTTACGTCATTCTTTTGCAACGCATCTTTTGAGTGGCGGGGCAGATTTAAGATCTGTTCAGGAACTTTTGGGACACAGCGACCTTGAAACCACGACAATCTATACTCATGTAACAAATGAACAGCTTTCGGAAGCTCATAAAAAATATTTTAAGTAACGGGGTATTGTATTATGAAGAAACTCATCATAAATTCATTCATTTCAGTGATGCTTTTGTGTTTTATTTCCTGCGGTGTTTCAAATACTACAGTAAAAAGGCATCAGAAAATGGAAGAAGGAGTTTCTAATCCGACAACGATTGAAGAACTGCGAGATGCAATTTCAAGATATCAGGAAAGGGTTGCAGATATTCAGCTTGCAAATTCTCAGATTGGAATATGGTATAAAATTCTTGGAACACGCTATCTTGATAATAAAATGTACGGCGAAGCGTTAAAATGTTTTCAGAAGGCACTTGAATATTATCCGGATAATCAGAATCTGTATTATTATGTCGGTGTGTGTGCCGGTTATGTTTCTCATGCGGCATTGGATTTTGACGGTACAGGTTCAGCCGAAATAAAATATAATTATCTTAAACTTGCGGAAGAAGCATATAAAAGGGCGATTGCTATAGACGACCGATATGTGCGTGCATTGTATGGACTTGGCGTTCTTTATGTTTTTGAACTTGATGAGCCGCAAAAGGCAATTTCTCCGCTTGAAAAACTTCTTAAAATCGATACAAAAAATATAGATGCAATGTTTGTCCTTGCACGGGCATATTATTCAAATAATGAATTTGACAAATCTGCGGATATGTATGATAAAATTATAGCTGCTACAAAATCTAACGAAACAAGAACAGTGGCCGAAGAAAATAAAAAGCAGGTTCTTGATGCAGTGTATGGACAGTAAAAATATTGATAAAAAAGAAAAAATTACCTCAGATTTTTTAATTAATCCCTGTCTGGATGAAGACAGGCTTCTTCTTCATCTTTCTTTGGGACGTATTACGTTCCTGTCTTATGCTGAAAAAAAATATTTTGCAAAAAATCTTGACAGTTCTCAATCTCTTGCATTACTGTCTATAGAAGAGATTCAGAAACATATACACAGGTCTTTGTCATCAAGATGTGTGTGGAACGGAGCTGAAAATCTAAGACAGGCAAAAATTGCCCTTGCTAATTGCAGGCGGATGAGTATTTCTGTAATTTTATGTCAGGATGCGTTTTATCCGGAACTTTTGCGTCAGATTTCTGATCCTCCGTATCTTTTGTTTTGCCGTGGCAATTCAGAACTTCTGACTGACCTTACAAGAAAAAATGTTTCTGTTGTGGGAACCAGAAGACTAACTGCCTATGGTAAAAAAGCTGCATATGATTTCGCCTATGCTGCTGTAATGGACGGCTGTAATGTTGTTTCTGGACTTGCTTATGGAGCCGATGCTTTTGCTCATAAAGGTGCAGTTAATGCATTTTTTGATGTAATGGAAAAAGGTGGAGATTTATCTGCTTTGGGACGTACTATAGCTGTAATTCCCAGTGGTATAGATGAAATAGTTCCGCATGGAAATAAAGCACTTGCTTCTAAAATTTTGCAGAGCGGCGGTTGTGTTGTAAGTGAGTATGAACCAGGGCTGTCTGTTGCAAATTGGCATTATGTTGGACGAAACCGCATTATTGCAGGACTTTCTCCTGCAACTGTTGTAATAGAAGCTCCGACTGGAAGTGGAGCATTGATTACTGCTGATTTTGCAGTGGAATATAACAGGGAATTGTTTTTTCATGAGGCGGTTTTTGCTGATGATGCGGAAATAATTGCCAGAAATGTAAGTTTAGAACTTGAAAAAGAATATGATTCGGGCAAGGTAAGTAAATATAAAATTAATAATTGTCCTGAAAAATTCGTGGAAGCTGGAGCACCTGTATTTAAGGATTATGCAGATTATTGCAGAATACTTTTACAGACTCCTGAACAACGGATTGAACAGATGGAAAAAAATGATATATATAAAAAAATAAGAAACAATAAGCCTGTTCAGGGTGAGTTGTTCGGCTGATATTAATTGGTTATCCTTAAGGAAGATGTATATGGCAGAAAAGACTGAAAAGAAAGCTGAAAAAAAAGGTACTAAAAAAGAAAAGACACCTCAGACTCTTGTTATTGTAGAGTCTCCTACAAAGGCACATACTATTGAAAAATATCTTGGAGCGGGCTATGTAGTAAAAGCTTCTGTCGGTCACTTAATAGACCTTCCAAAATCAAGAATGGCGATAGACGTTGATAATGGATTTCAGCCTGAATATATAACTGTTCGCGGAAAGGCTAAGCTTTTAAAGGAACTTCAGAAGGATGCAAAAAAATCAGCAGCAGTCCTTCTTGCATCGGATAACGACCGCGAAGGAGAAGCAATTGCCTGGCATTTGAACCGTGCATTGGAAGATAAGACCGAGGCAAAAATCAGCAGAATTGTTTTTAATGAAATTACTCCTGTTGCAATTACGGAAGCTGTTAAAAATCCGCGTGAAATAATTGAATCAAAAGTTAATGCGCAGAAGGCACGCCGTGTCCTTGACCGTCTTGTTGGTTATAATCTTAGTCCTCTTTTGTGGTCAAAAGTAAAGAATGGGCTTTCTGCAGGACGAGTTCAATCTGTTGCACTTCGCCTTATATGTGAACGTGAAAAAGAAGTTGAGGATTTCCTTCCTGAAGAATACTGGTCTTTGGATGCAGATTTTTCTAAAGGCAAATCAAAATTTACGGCTCAGCTTGTAAAATATGCGGGAGAAACTCCTGAATTAAAATCGGAAGCAGCTGTAAAGGAAATCATGGAAAAAATCAAAAGCAATGAATGTGTGGTTTCTTCCATCAAAAAAACAGATAAAACTGTACGACCAAAACCTCCTTTTACAACTTCAAAATTGCAGCAGGCAGCGGCAAACAGACTTGGATTTACCTCAAGAAAAACCATGCAGATTGCACAGCAGCTTTACGAAGGTATTCAGATTGGAACAAATCATGTCGGTTTAATTACTTATATGCGAACAGACTCTGTCCGCATCAGTGATACAGCCTTGAATGATGTAAGAAACTGGCTTTCTAAAAATCATCCTGATGAACTTCCTGCTGAACCTATTCACTATGCAGTTGGAAAATCAGCACAGGATGCTCATGAAGGTATAAGACCTACTTATGTTTCTTATACGCCTGAAAGCATAAAAGATTCTCTTACACATGATCAGTTTAAGCTTTATTCAATTATCTGGGAACGTTTTGTTTCTTCTCAGATGAATAATGCAAAAATGGAAACCCGTTCTGTTGAAATTGCAGCGGGAGATGCAGTTTTCCGTGTTGCTGCAAGCCGTGTTTCTGAAAAAGGATTCTATAAAGTTATAAAACTTCTTTCTTCAAAAGAAGATAAATCAGCATCTCTTCCTGCATTAAAAGAAGGTGAAGTTCTTGAAGTAAATAATTTTCATCCTGAACAGCATTTTACTCAGGGACCTGCCCGCTATACAGATGCTTCTATTGTCAGAACTCTTGAAGAAAAGGGAATCGGCCGACCTTCTACTTATGCAACAATTATTTCTGTTCTTCTTGACCGTTATTATGTTACAAGATCGAATAAACAGCTTGTGCCTACTCAGCTTGGACGTATGATATGTAAAATTCTTGTTGAAAGTTTCCCTGAAGTAATCAACGTTGAATTTACGGCAAAAGTAGAAAATGACCTTGATAAGATTGAATCTGATGAACTTGTTTGGAACGAAATTATCGGAGATTTCTATCAGCCGTTTAAGAAGAAGGTTGATTATGTTATGGAACATCAGGAAAGCATAAAAGGTTTTCTTGATGAGCAGACAGATAAGGTTTGTGAAGTTTGCGGAAAGCCGATGGTAAAAAAACTTGGCCGTTTTGGATTCTTCCTTGCTTGTACCGGATTTCCTGACTGTCATAATACAAAATCAATTCCTCTTGCAAAATGTCCGTGCAAAGACTGTGGTGGCGAAATCGTTGAACGCAAGACAAAGGGTAGGGGAAAAGCATTCTACGGATGTACGAATTATCCGACCTGTACGTTCATTTCGCATTTTAAGCCGATAGATCAGTACTGTCCTGAGTGTGGTTGGTTCCTTGTTGAAAAATATGACAAAAAGAACGGTTCATATAAATCATGTATCAATCCTGACTGCAGTTATTTGCATAGCGCAGAGCCTGAAAATACTGCTGAAATTGGTGCTGAAATCGACGCAGAATAATTTTGCTGTTGCCCTTACACCGGGTATGCCGATAAATAAATATGACTTTAAAGGAATGTTCGGAAGAATTTTTAGTTTATATTGCATCCGTACGCTGCCTGTCTGAAAATACCGTGACGGGTTACAGAAAAGATTTAACACAGCTTATGGAATTTATCGGCGAAGAGTGTGATATTACAAAAATATCAAAAGAATCTCTGCTTTTGTGTATTG
Organism: uncultured Treponema sp.; assembly: GCA_946628495.1. Taxonomy (GTDB): domain Bacteria; phylum Spirochaetota; class Spirochaetia; order Treponematales; family Treponemataceae; genus Treponema_D. Next base: position 6,132 of record CAMOWQ010000119.1, read on the forward strand.
GTGAGCAGACTCGTCGTCATAAAGCTGCTGCAACCGTAAACCGTTTTATTGCAGCATTCCGTACTTTGTTTTCGTATGCATATCAGCTTGGATATGTTAAAAAAAATCCTGCGCTTGAAATAAAGAATGTAAAGTCAAAAAAGCATATGCCTCGTTTTATGACAGAACCGGAAGTTCAAAAACTTATGGATGAACCGAAAGTAAATGAGCTTTTATGGGAAAAAAGAGATACTGCCATCTTTGCAATGCTTTATTCTTCCGGCTGCCGAATTAGTGAACTTACGAACATTAAGCTTTCTGATTTTGCACGAAACGGGCATTCTGCATTCGTCCGCGGAAAAGGTGATAAAATGCGTGAAGTTTTTTTTGGAGACAAGGCATTTTCCGCATTGCAGGAATATCTTAAGGATCGTAAAAAGCTCCTTGAATCATGCGGAGGCGACAATTCAACTGACAGGCTTTTTATAAATCAGCATGGACAGCCTATTACAGTTGGAGGAATGCGTTATATCATTACAAGGTATTCGGGAAAAGACGGAACAAATCATCATGTAAATCCTCATGCATTCCGCCACACTTTTGCTACAACAATGCTTAATAACGGAGCAGATGTAAGAATCGTTCAGGAACTTTTAGGACATTCAAACATTTCTACAACTCAGCGGTATACTCATATAACAAAGGAACATCTTATTGATGTGTATCATACGGCACATCCTCATTCAAAATAAAAAAAAATATTTGCCGCAAATCTTTGTTTTCATTATATTTTATAAGGGTGATTTTCAGGTCATCAAAATACAAGGCAGGTTTTTTTTATGGGAAATAAAACAAAAATACGAAGTACAACAATTCTTGCGGTGCGAAGAAACGGACAGGTTGCCATGGCTGGTGACGGTCAGTGTACTTTGGGCGAGACAGTTTGTAAGGGAAATTCTCGCAAGGTTCGAAAAATATATGACGGAAAGATTCTCACCGGCTTTGCGGGCTCTGTGGCAGATGCATTTACTCTGCTTGACCGCTTTGAGGCTAAGGTGAAAGAATATAACGGCGATATTATGCGCTCGGCTGTTGAACTTGCTAAGGCCTGGCGTACAGACCGTACTTTGCAGAAACTTGAGGCTATGCTGCTTGTTGCAGATAAAAAACAGATTCTTTTGATTAGCGGCGACGGTAACGTTATTGAGCCTGAGCACGA
>CAMOWQ010000120.1 GCA_946628495.1 uncultured Treponema sp.
CGAAAATTATTCAATAGATTTTTCATTGTATAGAAAAAATAATTTATTCTCAACTCTTAAAGATTCCGTAAAACCGTTATGTTTTTAATTTAAAAACAAACCCTTAATTATAGATAAAATAGATTATTTGATTTAGAATGAATCCATGTCAGAACAGAATTATAAAGAAATATTTTATGAAGCAATGAACCAGCTTCATCAGGAATACATTAACGAAGGAAAAGAAAACGATTTTATACTCTGGTTCAATTTTGATTACGTTGAAGATACCATTTCAGAAATAACCATTTCAGTTCCATCACAGTTTATGGGTAAACAGATGGAATCAAAGGGAAACATTAAAAAACTTGAACAGAAAATATGTGAAATAAGCGGAATGAATATTTCACTTAAATACATAGTCCTTAAAAAAGAAATTGTTTCAAAACCTGCAGAACCTTCTGTACAGACAGTTAAAACAGAACATGAAGAAAAACCTGCAGTTCAGGAAAAGAAAACTAAAGAATTCATAAAGCATCCTCAATTAATGGAAAATTACCGTTTTGAAACATTTGTTCCGGGTGATAACAGCATGTATGCATATAATGCCTCTCTTGCAGCGTCTAAAAATCCGGGAAAAGCTTATAATCCTATCTTGATATACGGTGGAGTCGGTTTAGGAAAAACTCACCTTATGCAGGCAATCGGAAACTATATTCATAATGAAAATGAAAAGTTAAAAATCGGATATATAAGTGCTGAGAATTTTACCAACGAATTTACTGCTTCAATTCTTGATAAAAAAACAGATCAGTTCAAAAAGAAATACAGAAATCTTGATGTTCTTCTTCTGGACGATATTCACTTCTTTCAGGGTAAAGATGCAACTCAGGAAGAATTATTTCATACCTTTGAATCAATATATAATAAACAGGGACAGATTGTATTTACCTGTGACCGTCCAGTAACAGAACTCAAGGGAATTACAGACAGGTTAAAGTCACGATTTTCAAGAGGACTCAACGTTGACCTTCAGCCTCCAAGTTATGAAAACAGGCTTGCAATCATAAATAAAAAACTCGAAATTCAGAATAAAGACATGCCTGTTGACGTTAAGGAATATCTTGCAAAAAACTGTCAGACAAACGTCCGTGATCTTGAAGCTTCTATTACAAAACTCGTCGGTTATCGTGAACTTGTCGGAAAAGAACTTACAGTTCAGATTACTCAGAATCTTTTAAGGGATACTTTCAGTTCACCTATTTCAGGAACAATTACTGTAGAAACAATTCAGAAAGTTGTTTCCAATCACTTTAATATTTCAATTTCAGATATTAAATCTAAGAAACGTGAACCTAAAATCGCAAATCCAAGACATATTGCAGTTTATATAGCACGAAACCTTACGGAATATTCTTATCCTGAACTTTCAAATGAATTCGGCGGAAGAGATCATACAACCATTATGCATTCCTATGAAAAAATCGAAAAACTCATTAAAACTGATTCATCACTCAATTCAACAATACAGCAGCTTATAAGGGAGATAAAGGATTATAAAAAATAATTAATTTTATATATTGTTAAAAATATGATAGAATCTTGTATAAAACTTGTGCAAAACTATCATAACTGTGGAAAAGTGAAAAACCTGTGGATTTATAAAACAAATTTATTAAATTCATAATTTCTTGTTTTATAAAGAATAAAATGATTTTTCAACAAATTCACAGCTATTATTATTACTATTATTAAAATTTATATATATAATATATTTAAACAAGGAGCCTTAAAATGAAATTCATTTTCGACAGAAACTCAATGATTAACGAAATTTCCATTGCCCAGGAAATAATATCTACAAAAAGCAATTTGTCCATTCTTTCAAATGTTCTTTTCATTGCTCAAAACAATACACTTACAATCAAGGCAACTGACATAAAAGTAAATTTTGAAACAAAAATTCCTGTTGAAATTGAAGAAGAAGGTTCAACAACAATTTATTGTGATAAATTTATGACAATTCTTTCAAACCTGGATGAAGGCGAAGTAAAGTTTGAAATTCAGCAGAAAGACAATCAGACAGTAGCAGTCATCAAGCACCTCATTAAAAGTGAAAAATATCAGCTTAAATGCATGTCTCAGGATAAATTCCCTGAATTCCCTGAAGCAATGACAGTTCCATTCTTTGAAGTACCTGCAAAAGAATTAAAGGAAATGATTAACCAGACTTCATTTGCAGTTAGTGAAGATGAAACAAGATACTTCATGAACGGCGTTTACTTTGAAAGAAAAGATTACAGGCTTGTTCTTGTTGCAACAGATGGAAAAAGGCTTGCATATTCTTCTAAAAATATTGGAATTACTTCAGATTTTCCTTCTGCAATTGTTCATCCGAAGGTTCTTAATATTGTTGCAAAACATTCTTCTGATGAAGGAAACGTATCCGTTGCAATTGTAGACAAGATGATTTTCTTTAAGTTTTCAAATTATGAAATGTCTTCTGCACTTCTTGACGGACAGTTTCCAAATTATTCAAGGGTAATTCCGGAGAATCAGTCATATTCATTCCAGGTTGAAAAATCAGATCTTCTGAGGGCTCTTAAAGGAACTTCTTCAATGGTTGATAAAAAAGCAGGAAGAATTTTCTTTACAATCAATCCGGGTACTTTAACTGTAATTTCACAGGAATCAGATTTTGGTGATGCAGAACTTAAGATGCCATGTCAGTATGCAGGTGAAGAAGTAACTTTTGCACTTAACTACAGATATGTTGAAGAGCCTCTTAAAGTAATCGGTTCAGACAGAATTGCATTTGAATTTACTGAACCTATGAAAGCACTTACACTCAGAAGTGAACCTGCAGGTGACAGTTTCCATATCATTATGCCTATGCAGATGAACTAAGGATAAATGCCTGTCCTTTCAGTTTCTTTTGTAAATTACAGAAATCTCGAAGATAAACAGATAGACCTTCTTTCAAAGGAGGTCTATTTTGTTGGTGAAAACGGTCAGGGAAAAAGCAATCTCCTTGAATCAATTTATTATTCAGCTTACGGAAATTCATTCCGTACACATTCTGATGCAGAAATAATAAAAAACGGTAAAACAGAATTCAGCATTAAAACTTTATATAAAGATTCCAACGGTTCAACTGAAAAAGTTTTTGTTACTTTTCAAAACGGAAAAAAAAGAATTGAAAAAAACAATAAAAAAATTACTGACAGAAAAGAACTGATTAATACAATGCCCTGCGTTCTTTTCAGTCATGAAGACCTTGATTTTGTAAGCGGTGAACCGGAAAAAAAGAGATTTTTTATAGATCAGTGCCTTTCAATGTATGATGTTCTTTATATTGATATTGTAAGAAGATATAAAAAAATACTTAAAAGCAGGAATACATGCCTTAAAGAAAAAAATTATCAGATGCTTGATATATATGACCAGCAGCTTGCAGAAAACGGAATAGAAATAATAAAAAAAAGGCGTGATGCAATTTTTCAGTTTAACCAGATATTCGGAAAAATTTATCAGGAAATAACTGATATTGAGGGAGTATCTATAAGATATGATCCGTCCTGGAAAAAAACTGAAGGAATTCCGAATTTAGATGAAATAATGAATATTCTTTTTCAGAAAAGGGAAATGGATAAGGTTATTCAGACAACAATGAGCGGCCCGCATCGTGACAGAATTAAGTTTATGCGCAACGGAGAAAATTTTATTTCCACGGCTTCTACAGGTCAAAGGCGTCTGGCTTCAATTCTTTTAAGGATTGCACAGGCAGTTTTCTACAGACAGGTAACGGGAAAAAAACCGGTTTTATTAATGGATGATGTTCTTCTTGAACTTGATCCGGATAAAAGGCAGAAGCTTACGGCACATCTTCCTGAATATGACCAGCTTTTCTGTACATTTCTTCCGGGAGAACCATATGAACGCTACCGAAGAAGTACGACAAAAATTTTTGAAATATCAAAAGGAGACTGGAATGAACGAAAATAGCGTTATAACTGCTGCCCAGATGATTACAAAAATTTTCAGCAACGTAGAAGCAGGTTCACTTGAAAAGGGAAATCAGATAATAAATACCTGGCGGAAAACAGTTGAATCCGTTAAACCGGACGGAAATAAACTTGCTGCACATTCTAAAATAATTGACCTTAAAAATGAAATTCTTCTGATTGAAACAGATCATCCGGGATGGATTCAGCTTTTTAAGATGCATGAAAAATATATTCTCAACGGATTAAAAAAACTGAATAAAAATATTGAAATAAAATCACTCGCATTCAGGCTGGAAGGATCATCAGCACAGTTAACTGACAGGGAAGAATTTGAAAAAAGTGAAGCCCGGAAATTTAATGAAAAGCTTGAAAAATCCGAAGAACAGATGAAAAAAATGGGATTTGAATACGAAAAAAGCGGAAAAACTGAAGAACTTCCTCAGAATTTGAAAGATATATTTGAAAGAATGAAATCCGATATGTTGACGAATAACAAATAAATTTGTTAGACTATTCGCCACTACCAAAAAATTCTTTTTTTAGGAATTGAAGAATTTTTGCTCAACCATCTTTAATAATTTTTATAAGGAGATCTGTTCATTATGTTAAGAACATATCAACCAAGCAAAGTTAAGAGAAATAGAAAATTTGGATTCCGCGCTCGTATGGCTACACGTGGTGGACGTATGGTTCTTGCTCGCCGCCGTGCAAAGGGTCGCAAAAAGCTTTCTGTTTGCGATGAGCACAAGAAGTACTAATAATTTCTAGTTCCAGATGAAAACAGGTTTAAATACATCGCAGTGCTTTACAATGGAAGAGCACATCAAGAAAAACAGCGAAATAAAAAATCTGTTTAAAAACGGGAAAAAGGTAAGTATTTTGGGAGCTAAAATTTTTTATCTCCCAAATAACCTGCAGTTCAACAGAATTGCCTTTCCTCTTCCCCGCGGTTTCGGCAATGCCGTAGAAAGAAACCGTGCAAAGCGGTTCAGCCGCGAAACCTATCGAATCAACAAAGCACACCTGAACACCGGCTATGATATTCTGTTTCTGGTTTATCCTGATGCCGAGAAAAAAGACTCGTTCAGCACGCGGTGTGTTCAATTTCGTACATTATTTAAAAAGGCCGGGCTCATTAAACAATGAAAAAATTTTTTACAAAATTATTTTGTAAAATAATCCGGCTTTATCAGATCTGTATTTCGCCTTTTCTGCCGAAATGCTGCAGGTATTATCCTACCTGTTCGCACTACGCAATTGAAGCATTTAATAAATACGGTCCGGTAAAGGGATTATGGCTTTCATCAAAAAGAGTTCTCAGATGCAATCCATATTTTAAAGGTGGATATGATCCTGTTCCTTAAATAATAAAATTTTCATTGGGAGAAAATAAAAATGGAAAAAAACACAAAATGGGCGATAGCACTCTGTACAGTCGTCCTTGTTGTATGGGGTTTTTCTCTTTCACGTCAGAAAAAAGAAAACGCTCCGAAGCCGGCTCAGCCAGCTACCGTTCAGACACAGAATTCTTCTGAATCAAATACAAACGGAAATGTTCCGGCTGAACCTGTTAATTTTGCAGTATCTAAAGTTGATGACCTGAATTTCAGTTTTTCAACAAAGCACATGAATGAAGATACACAGCAGGAAGAAAAATTCATTTCGGTTTCCTTTACAAATAAGGGCGGAGACATTACCGGATATGAACTTGTAAATTTTGAAGATTTTGACATCAAAAAGAATGCTTCAGAAAATGAAACAAACGGCGTTGAAATGGTAAACTATAAAAAGGCCTATGCAGATTCAGAAGAACTGAATCCGGCTTTTTCAATTGCAGCTTCAAAAAACGGAGTTCTTTCACGCAGTTTCATTACTGATAATTTTGAAGTTTCTTTTACACCAAAGTTTTATGAAAACATTGATTCTTCAAATAAAGAAGAACTGAAAAAATATGTTTCAAAAGAAAATACGGCAGATGATTCAATGGCCGTAACTTTCAGACAGACATTTAAGGATTCTGCAGATCCTTCAAAATCATATACGCTTTCAAAAAAATATACTTTTGCTCCTTCTGACTATATGTTTAAGCTGGATGTTTCTTTTGAAGGAAATGCACCGGATTCATATATTCTTAAGAATGCATCTACAATCGGACCAAAGTACGATCTTTCAGACAGATACGAATACAGAAACCTCGTTTATTACAACATTGAAGATGATGATGAGGAAGAAAGATTCGATGAAAAAACGGCTTATCTTGACAATAAAAACGGATGGAACTGGTTTGGCGTTGCCGGAAAATATTTTGAAAACCTTATAATTCCGGCTGATTTGTCAGGAAAAACAGTTGAATATTTCATGAAAAAATCTGAAGACAAAAAACTCAATAAAAGTGAATATAATGTTCATCTGATTTCTACAGGAAAAACTTCAGATACATATTACATCTACATGGGTCCAAGAACTGAAGACGAACTGAAAAAGTACAATTCACCGGCTTCAAACCCATGGAACCTTACCGGAGTACGCATCGACTACAGTATGCCTGGTTCAGGCTTCTTAAGCTGGCTCCAGACACTCCTCAAATGGATTCTTGAATTCTTCCACTGGATTATTCCTAACTGGGGTGTTGCAATTATCCTTACTACACTTGTTCTTAAAGTCTGTCTTTTCCCTCTTACCAAAAAAAGCCTTATGGGCACACAGAAAATGCAGAAGCTTCAGCCTCAGATGCAGGCAATAAAGGAAAAATATAAGAACAATCCGCAGAAAATGCAGCAGGAAACAGCAAAACTGTACAAGGAAAGCGGTTATAATCCTATCAGCGGATGTCTTCCGATGATTCTGCAGTTCCTGGTTCTTTTTGCAATGTACCAGCTGTTCAACAACTACTTTGAATTCCGCGGATCTTCATTTATTCCGGGCTGGATTGATGACCTTTCACGCGGAGACGAAGTATACGTAATGGAAAAATCTTTCCCGATTATTGGTGATACAATTCGTCTTTTGCCTGTAATCTATCTGGTATCTCAGTTGTTTTATGGTAAGATTACCCAGAACGGAGGTACAGCTCAGGGTTCAGGAATGAACATGAAGATCATGATGTACGGTATGCCGATTTTCTTCTTTGTTCTGTTCTATGCGGCTCCGTCAGGACTTCTCCTTTACTGGACGATCAGTAATATTTTCCAGTTGTTCCAGCAGCTGTTTGTAAATAAGATGATGAAAAA
>CAMOWQ010000121.1 GCA_946628495.1 uncultured Treponema sp.
CGACCGGTAGCATTTTTCTTTTGGTGTATTCATGTTTATAATGCGTTTGCCCTGGCAGATGTAGTTTACATTGATTTTTTCTTAAAAAACTCCGTTTTTTGATTTTTTCTGCAATATTATTGTGGAGGAATCTTTTATGAATAAAAAATGTGATTTTACGGTAAAAAATATTGTAAGTCTTTGTGTTTTGATTTTAATTGTTTTGATAATTTTGTTACGGCCTCAGAAGAAGGTGTTTTCTGGAATCAGGCGAGTGTGTGTAAAATATATGGAAACTTATGATGTAAAGCATGCGTTTAAAAAATGCAAAGGCGACTATATCAGCTGGCAGAAAAATTGCCGGAAAAAATGGAATCTTGAATATATTGTCTGGTCAGCTGTAGAGGAGTTTCTGCCAGACTCAAAAGGTATTTATTACGGGTGTTGGATCGGACAGAATGGGTTGCAGGAAATATATCACAATGAAAATCAGGCGAATTTTTCGGAGGATTTATCTTTTTGTGGACTTTCTTGTGCTTTTAGAAAAAAGAAAAAAGCTTATGAAAAAGCCCCGTATTCAATTGAAGCAAGACTTTCTTTTGAAGAACAGCTTTATCTTGATTTTGATTTTACAAATTATTCAGATTTAACTGCAAAAGAAATAACGATTGTGTGTTTTATTTATGATGAAGATGGAAATTCTCCGCTACAGGGTAAATCCGGTCTTGTCGTTCATGAGGATTGTTATGCGGAATCTGGAGAAACTTTTAGCGGAAGGGCAGCACTTGAAAAATATTCAGATTTTAATGCCGATGTGTTGTATGAAGTTGATTTTGTTTATATAAGCCGCATTGTTTACGACGATGGTTCTGAATGGACAGATCCGTATGGTTTGCGCTATTTTAATTCGGTTCCGATATAGGCAAGATTTTCTATAAGAGTTTGTGGTGTGAGTGCATAGGAATCTTTGTATTCGCGGACGGTACTTGCCGATGCATGTGCCTGAACCGCTGTTATTGCTGCATCTTTTGCTGTGTATCCTTGTGCAAGAAGTGAACATGCAAGTCCTGCAAGAACATCACCTGAACCTGCTTTTGCAAGGCTTTGATTTCCGTCGGCACAAATATAGAAGGTGCCTTGCGCTGCAATGTAAGTTACGGAACTTTTCATTATAAGAACTGCATTCGGAAATTTTTGCATGAATATTTTTGCCGCTTCCATTTTTGCTTCTGTATTATCAATTGAATCTGTTGTTAAAAAGTCCTGCCTTAGCGGTATAGAAAGAAGATTCATTAATGAAACAAATTCTTTTGGATGTGGTGTAAGGATTGTCTGTGCCTCTGGATTTTTATTCAGCATTTCCAGAAGGTCCGGCAATGCCTCGTTATAAAATATATCGGCATCAAAAACGCAGCAGGGCTTTTTTTCTGTTGCAATCCATTTTTTTAGTAGACTTGCTGCATTTTTTGCTGGAGTTCCTGTTCCAAGCCCGCTTCCTGTAAGTATGCAAGTTGTTTTTGGCGGAATGACTGAATCAATCATAAGTTCCGGCGGTACTTGAAACTGTTCAAGGTTTGATTCAGGCATACGTATTAAACATGAATAGCCGGCTCCAAAATGCAGGGCAGACGTTGCTGCAATAATTCCTGCTCCCGGTTTTTCGCCCGCAAACACTGATGCAAAACCAAAAGCTCCCTTGTGAACGCTTCTGTCTTTTCTAAAAGGAAGTTTCATGTCTTCGTTTTGAATAAGAAAAATGTCAGTTTGCTGTTCAAAGCTTTTTTGCGGTATGCCTAAATTTATAAGGATGATTTTACCGGAAGCATTTCGTGCTTTGTCTGAATAGAGAGAAAGTTTATTGCTTCCCATTGTGAGCGTATAATCAGCATTGAATTCCAGTGCGGATGGAATATCGCATGCAATCTTAACCGCCCGCGAATCGTTTGCGGCCTGCAGTATTTTTTTATCGTCGGCGTTTATTGTGCCGTGAAATCCTATTCCAAAAAGGCAGTCAATAATAAAATCGTGCGGCTGTAAATTACGGCATTCTGTAAAATATTCATCTTTTGAAATAAAGGTAAGTTCCAGCTGTTTGCATAAATCATGCTGGTATAAGGCTTCTTTTGCGGTTGGAATTGACGTGCAGAAAATTTTCACGTTCATTTTATCGCAAATTTTACGGGCAACTGCATAACCGTCGCCTCCGTTGTTGCCTTTGCCGCATATAAAAAGGACTTCCGGCTGGCTGCCTGTTGCGGACTGGTTTTCTGTTATTCCGCTTTTTTTCAGAATAAAATCTGCAATTCCCGACGCTGCGTTTTCCATCATCAGAAAATCGGGAATTGAGTATTTCTGTTTTACGTCTTTTTCAAGCTGTGCCGGACTCTTAAAAATTTTCTGCATTATATGTTTTATATTACGTTGAAATTATTCTTCATCAAGGAATTCGTTGACTTTTTTAGCTGCTTTTTTGCCTGCCTTTTTTGTCGTTTCCCAGACTTTTTTTCCAGCTTTCTTAGCTTTTGCCATATATTCATCAAAAGATTCGCCGTGTTCTGCTTCCCACTGCTTGTAAAGCTTGTCGAGCTTTTTTTGAAGTTTCTTAGTTTCTTTTGAAATTTCTTTTGCAGTCATTTTTGCTGCTTTGCCAGTGTGATTTGCGAGGTCTTTCAGCTCTGCTGTAATTGCGATAATTTCCTTTTCGAGGTTATCGTCGTCAGCAAAGAGAGGTGCTGCAATAAAGAATACGGAAATAAGTATTGCCAAAAATCTGAATGTGTTGCGTTTCATAAATAAAACTCCTTTTTTTTTATTAGTGTAGGAATATTAATCCTAAAATTCCAGCTGGAATAAGGTATGCTGCAAACCATTGAAGATTGCCTTTTCTCAAGAGCTTCATAAGAAGATAAAGAGAGACGTAGCCTACTGCAAAAGCTGCTGCACATCCTGCTATAATTGGTGCTGCTCCGATGGAACCTGTCATTTCATCAAGATCTTTAAGTTCAAGAATAAATGCTCCAAGAATTGCCGGTATAGAAACTATAAAAGAATAGTCTCCTGCTGCCTTTCGGTCAAGATTCGAGAATAGTGCTCCCGAAATTGTTGAACCGCTTCTTGAAATGCCCGGTAGAGTTCCAATTCCCTGCATTATACCAATTAGTGTTGCCTGTTTTATTGTAATACTTTTTGAACTTGTGGCATCATCTTTTTTTGTGTTTGTACGATTTTTTTCAATCAAACTTGAAATAATCAGAAGACATGATGTAACAAGAAAGCCTGCACATGTAAATTTAATGCTTAATTCAGGAATAAGTTTGCTGTTAATTACCCCGATTATTCCAGTAATAAACGTTGTGAGTAATATTGCAATAATTGTTTTTCGGCCTGCATAATCGTTTCCGCACAATACATCATCATTTTCGAGCGGTGCATTTTTGTCGGCAGGTTTTCGTGCTATCCATCTGCCAAGAATTACAAAAAGCCTTGCAATCTTTTTGCGGAAATAAATGCATACTGACGCAAGTGTTGCAAGATGCAGGAAAATATCGAAAAGAAGCGGTACATCATCAAAGCCTAAAAGATTTTGAGCAACTGCAAGATGTCCCGAAGATGAAATTGGAAGAAATTCTGCAACGCCCTGTAAAGCGCCAAGAAGAATTCCTTGAAAAACTGTCATGTCGTTCATTTTTTTACCTCAATTGTATTTTAATGTATTTATTTTTTCCCGAGAAGTGTAAAATCATCTGCTTTAGAAGTAAATACGATTCCACTGCCAGCTTCCGAAAGACACGGTAAATCCTGAACGGCTTTTATTACATCATCTTTTTTATTCTGTGGAACAAGAATTAAAAGCATATCTTTTTCAGGAACTATTTTAGCGCCAAAAAACTCAGCATCGGTTTCTTTTGCCGTTCCCCGGGCACTGATAATAGTTCCACCGCCTGCTCCTGCTTTCCGTGCAACTGCCATTGCATCTTCGGCATAGCCTTTGTTTACGATTATGTGGATTAGCTGATATGAATTTTCATCAGTCATTGGATTCACCTCCTTTGAAGTGTCTGTTTTATTAAAATCAGTTCCCATTTTTAAGAAATTATTTATGTCGATTGTGAATAATACTCCAAAATGTGCTTTTTTTGCCGAAGTAGCCTCAAGGATTTTATCAAGTGCATCAGAATAAATTGTTTCATCAACAAGACTGAATGTTATATCCTTTGAAGTGTCGCCAAGTCCAAGAAGTTGAAGCACGCTGTTTTCTGCTGTTCCTCTGCCCATAAGAATTGTTCCGCCACCGGCACCTGCTTTGTTTGCGGCATCTGTAATTAGTTCACCGCAATTATGAGGAACTATGCTTATTATAAGCTTATACATGTTTTCCTCCCTGCTTTATTTTAAATATGATACCCATTGCCTGTATTGCTATTAAAGGCATCATTGCAACAAGAGCAATTACACCAAAAGAATCAGAATTTCCAGAGGCATTTGCTGCTGCACCAAGCGTAAACGAAAGAATAAAGGTTGAGGTTAATGGACCTGAAGCAACTCCGCCTGAATCAAATGCAATTGCAGAAAACATGTTCGGACAGAAAATCATAAGAATGAGCGCTGCAGCATAACCTGGAATTAAAAAGTATTTTAAGCTGAAGCCTGCAACTGCCCTCCACATTGCAAGACCGATTGCAATTGAAGTTCCGACTGAAAGAAATATAAGAAGAAATTTTCTTTTTATTGTACCGCCCGAAACCTGCTCAACCTGTTCGCTTAAAACCCAGACTGCAGGTTCTGCACATACAATAATTGCTCCAAGAACGACACCTGTGCCAATCAGTAATGCAAACCATGCACCGCCGTTTTCTGCGGCTTTTTGTCCAAGCTGGCGTCCTAATTCTGCCCCTGCCTGCATAAAACCGCAGTTTACGCCAGTAAGAAAAATTGTAAGACCGACAAATGCATATAAAAATCCAATCAGAATTCTTATAACCTGACGTTTTGTCATTTTAAGAAGCGTTAACTGAAAAACAAAAAATAATCCGAGTAATGGAAGAACAGACATTAAAGATTCATGAAAAACATTTTTAATGATGATTCCGAATGTTTCGGAAGATTGCGATGCTTGTACTAAATCTTGTGCAGCCTGCATTTCAAAGCTTCCGTTTGTTTTAAGAATCATGCCGTAAATTAATATTGCAAGGACCGGACCTATTGAAGAAATGCCTGTAAGTCCAAAGCTTCCGTCGCTCTTAGCACGCACGGAAGAAACACCAAGACCAAGTGCCATTATAAAAGGAACAGTCATCGGACCTGTAGTTGCACCGCCTGAATCAAAACCGATTCCCGTAAAACTTTGAGGCGTAAGAAATGTAAATGTAAAAACAATAAGGTATCCTATAAGAAGTGTAATTTTAATTGAGAAACCTGCAACGGCACGAAGAAGTCCGAGCATTATAAAAAGCCCGACTCCTGCTGCAATGACGAACGTAATGACTGTTTTGTTGATAAAAGGGTATATGCCTTTTACCTGCTCTGCAAAAACCTGAATATCCGGTTCCGCTGCTGTAACTATAAATCCAATTGCAAAGGCAGAACCAAGAAGAAGCGGCAGGTTTCGTTTTTTTGTAAGCTCTGAACCACAACGTTCGCCCATCGGTTGAATGCCAAGATCAACGCCGAGAAGAAATATCGTAAGCCCGACAATAAGTAAAAAACCGCCGAGCATAAAACGGAGTAAAATTATTCTGTCTAAAGGAATGACCGTAAGCCCCATTAGAAGCACAATGCCCATAATTGGAAGAACAGATACGGCCGTTTCCTTGAATTTTTCAATAATATTCATGATGTGTTACTGTCTGTAAAATCTCACGAAATAAAATGATTAGATGAATGCATTCCAGCCTTTGTTCTTTATGCCGTCGCACCACTGTTTTGCATAATGTTTTGCGCCTTCAAGATCGTGGTCTTTGTAATTTCCACATTCTTTTTCGGTAGCTGCAGGAACTTCTTTGTCCCACACTGCAACTTTAGAAAGCACATTCAAAAGATGATTTGCAATTTCTTCTTCTGAATGTTCACCCCAGACTGTAAAATAAAAGCCTGTTCTGCAACCCATCGGGCTTAAATCAATTACACCTTCCATTTCGTCGCGGATATATTCTGCAATAAGATGTTCAAGTGTATGAATTGCACCTGTCGGCATGAATTCCTTGTTCGGCTGGCAAAAACGGATGTCGAATTTTGTTACTACATCACCTTTTTCGCCGATTTTTTTTGCAGCAAGCCTTACGAAAGGTGCCGTTACTTTTGTATGATCCAGATTGAAACTGTCAACGTTGTATTTTTTTTCTGCCATAGTGATTCTCCTGACTATAAATTTTGAATTGTCTGTTTTACAAGATTTGCACTTAAAACAGCAGCATTTTCTTCATTAAAACTGTAAGTCTGTTCGCCGTTATCATCTGCCATGTCGCTCATGCATCTTATGATAAGATAAGGCGTCTTGTTCAAAAAACATGCGTGTGCAATAGCTGCACCTTCCATTTCGATGCAGGAAGGATTACAGTTTGCCTTTATAGTATCTTTTAATTCTTTAGAGGCAACAAAAATATCACCGGTTGCAATGCGGCCTTTGAAAAGTGAATGGCCTTCGGCTTCTTTTAATGTTTTGAATGCCTTTTCTGCTGCTTCTATCATGTTTTGGTCAGCAGGGAATGCAGAACACTTCATGCCTGGAATTTCTGTAACTTTGTAACCGAATTCAACTGCATTCATGTCATGATAAACTGCATCTGTAGAAAGAACTATGTCCTGAACTTTTAATCCATGAGCGGCAGCTCCGGCAATGCCTGTATTAATTATATGGGTTGCCTTAAATTCAATTATCATTCTCTGTGCACACAATGCAGCGTTTACTTTGCCAACTCCTGACTGCGCAATTACGACGGATGTTCCGTTTAGAATGCCTTCTGCAAACGTAATTCCGCCTGCTTCCGTAATTTTTGGCTCTTGAAGTAAAGATTTAAGCATCTTAACTTCAATGTCCATCGCTCCTATAATTCCAATTTTCTTTTCCATAATTTGCCCCGTAAATTATCGATTAAGCCTTGCAAATTTTCGATTTAGCATTGTAATTAACGTTGTAGTTTACCGCTTCATACCAGAAAGTTTTGCCGCTTCTTTTTCTTCTTTTGTCA
>CAMOWQ010000122.1 GCA_946628495.1 uncultured Treponema sp.
ATTGAAGCCTGAAAACATATATCAGCCGTTGCATCGTCTCCGATACGCCTGTATTCTTCTGACATTTTTTTTAAGAAAAACTTATCATTGCTTGAACCGAGGTTTAATTCAAGCGCACGCTCATATACATCAATTGCAAGTTCGTCGGAAATCACTGAATCAATGTTGTTTTTAAGAATATTAATCGTAAAATCAAGAACTTCCGGAAAAAACAGATTGAAATATGTATACGAATATTCCATTTTGATAATCTGTTCCAAAAGGATGATGGCATCATAATACTCTCCCCTAATTACAAGCTCCTCTGCAAGAATATATCCAAAATCCATAAAATCTTCGCGAGTAAACCAGTCTTTTAAAGAAAAAGAAATATCAGACATCATCATACGTTTAAATTCACGAACAGCTTCGTCTTCCTTATGATGCATTAACGTATAAATTATGAGTTTAGCGCGACTTTCGGCATCGGTACGTTCCGAAAGCCATTTATAATAATCAAAGGATTCCTTAGGCTTACGTTTTTCCTTATTTTTCCAGAAAAATGATTCATCAAAAATATTACGCTGTCTTGCATCTGAAAGCACACGGTATGCCTGTACTACAGCATTAAATTCTTTTGTATCTGAAACCTCGCCTGCTACATCAGGATGAAGAACTTTTACTTTTTCACGGAATGCTTTTTTTATTTCAGACAGAGTGGCATTCTGCCTTACACCAAGAATTTTATAGCAGTCAATCATTATTAGAATACCTTGAATTCATCTTCAATTGGAGTTTTTGATTTTGGAGATGTCTTTTTTACGACAAGAACTGGAACAGTTGAATTCAAAAGCAATTCGTTTTCATTTGATGATATAACATTACGGCCAAGATGTTTTCTTGTAACAGATTCATCATTACCACCGACGAGTACAAGATCTGCAGAAAATTCTTCGACGCATTTTAAAATTTCAGTGTAAACACCACCGGTACGAAGTTCTTTTTCTGCCTTTACGCCTTTTGAAACAGCAAGGGAAATGACATAATTAAGATAATGCTCACCACCATTTCGCAGTTTAGATTCAAAATCATCTTTTTCTTCCGTGATGAGAAATTTATTCATTGAAAGATATTTTATAGTGGCCGTATCGACAACATAAACAAATTTAAGTCCAAGCTTATAAGTACGAGCCATCATAATTCCATACATTGCGGCACGTATAGAATTCTGCCTTCCATTAATTGCGACTATTATGTTTTTGAAAAATGCTTTACCCATATACCTTTTTACATTGTAAGACCGTTTTGTATTTATGTAAATTTTTTTTATTTATTTACGTAAATTTTTCTTTTTCAAAGCCTTCAAAACGAAGATATTTTCACGGTCTCTTTCTTCCAGAACGCTTTCTATATAATTTTTTGTTTCAACTGTCTGCGGAATAATCATTTTATCAAGAGCATTTACCCTTCTCTGCGTACGCTTAACTTCTGCTGCGAGCCTCCATACTATAGTTCTTATAGAAGCCATTTCGGTAAGGACAGACAGCAGTTCAAAAAACTTATTGATAGTTTCATCGGTATTTGCATACGTTCCATTAAAAGAATAAAACAACTCTTTATCGGGAAGATTAACATCAATCGTCTGAAAATTCATACCACCAATAGAAACTCTTTTTTCCAATATATCAAAATCATAGTGAACGGCATGTGCAATCCTTTCTATCTGATCCGAACCATCGGTCATGAGCATTCGTTTAAATGCAGGATATGCCTCTTCCACAATCTGATCCATTTTTCGTTCAAGAAGCTTAACTTTTTCTACAAGACGCATAAGCTCGCGGACAAGAATTTCCCTTTTTTCTTCAAGAAGTTCATATCCGTTTGTAGAAACAGCAAGCTGCTCTTTCATTACAAGAAGATTTGATTTTGTTGGCGGTATATTCAGTTTCATATATAAAACCCTTTATCAGCTTTTCCCAATGTTTTAAACATTATCTTGGAAGATATTTTTCAATAAATTCCGGCTTAATTCTTGTAAGTTCTTCTACAGGCAATTCCGTAAGAACATCCCAGCCTATATCAAGAGTCTGTTCAATAGTTCTGTCTTCGTATTCACCCTGAGAAAAGAATTCTTTTTCAAGACGGTCACCAAATCTTAAATAACACTGGTCAAGTTCACTCAATTCCTCTTCACCAATAATTGCTGCCAGATTTCTGATTGATTTTACCTTTGAATAAGAAGCAAACAATTGTGAAGAAAGATTTGCATGATCTTCGCGTGTCATCTCAGGACCGATACCGTCTTTCATAAGACGCGAAAGACTTGGCAAACCTGAAACTGGCGGATAGAAACCTTTCTGAGACATTTCCCGGTCAAGAACAATCTGTCCTTCAGTAATATATCCAGTTAAATCTGGAATTGGATGTGAAATATCATCATTAGGCATTGTAAGAATAGGAATCTGTGTAATTGAACCTTCAGACCCTTTAATTCTACCTGCCCTTTCGTACAATTCTGCAAGGTCTGAATAAAGATATCCAGGATAACCTTTTCGACCAGGAACTTCTCCACGCGTTGTAGAAATTTCACGAAGTGCTTCGCAATAGTTTGTCATATCTGTCATTACAACAAGAACATGCATTCCTTTTTCAAATGCAAGGTATTCTGCAGCAGTAAGCGCACACCTTGGTGTAATAATACGTTCAATTGAAGGTGCATCTGCAAGAGACTGGAACATTACAACATTAGAAAGAACACCCGATTCCTCAAAAGTATCTGTAAAGAATTTTGCAACGTCATATTTAATACCCATGCCTGCAAAAACCATTACGAATTTTTCATCGCTATTGCGAAGTTTTGCCTGTCTGATAATTTGTGCAGCAAGCTTGTTATGCGGAATACCGTTTCCTGAAAAAATCGGAAGTTTCTGTCCACGAACAAGAGAATTCATACCGTCTATTGACGAAATTCCTGTCTGAATAAAATCGCGAGGATAAATACGTGCATAAGGATTTATAGGATTTCCGTTTACATTAATCTTTTTTGAAGAAATAATCGGAGGAAAACCATCTATAGGCTCTCCAAGACCATTGAAAATTCTTCCCAAAAGTCCGTCGCCTACCCGCAGTTCAAGCGGTTCATCAAGAAATTCAAAACTTGTATCATCAAGATCGATTCCTGTCGTATCACCAAATATCTGAACGACAACGGCAGTTTCTGAAATTTCAACGACTTTTCCTGTTCTTTTTTGACCATTTCTGTCACGTACATATACAGTTTCATTATAAAAAACGTTTTCAGTACGCTTTAAAATTACAATAGGGCCGTCTACAGATGTAACACCACGATATTCTATTCCTTTCATAAACTAACGCTCCTCATCAGAATTCATGTATGTACGTTCAAGTTCACCCATTTGAACATCCAGATTATTTCTTACCGCCTGAATTTTATCCAGCTCATCATTTTTATAAGTTGTTTTTATTCGGATAAGCTCATCACAAACTGGAAGGGTTGCAACAGAAGGCAGAAGAGCTCCAGCCTTTATACAATTTAATCCGCGTCTGTAATATTCCATAATCAAATCAAGGATAATAATCTGTTTTTCTATTGAACAGTATTTATCGATATCATCAAATGCATTCTGCTGCAAAAATCCGTTTTTAATCATTTCTGCAACTTTCAAAACAAGCCTGTCTGTATCAGGAAGTGCATCAGGTCCAATAAGACGCACAATCTGTTCAAGACGCTGTTCCTTCTTTAGCAATTCAAGGGCTTCAAAACGCAGCTGCTGCCACAAAGGATTTTTTATTTCCCACCAGTCTTTTACTTCATCTGCATATTCAGAATATGAATCAATCCAGCCGATAGCAGGATAATGACGGGCATTTGCAAGTTCTCTGTCCAAAGCCCAGAAACATCGGATAAATCTTTTTGTATGCTGTGTAACAGGTTCAGAAAAGTCACCACCTGGAGGAGAAACCGCACCAATAATGGAAACAGAGCCTTCCTGACCTTCAAGGCTTATTACACGACCGGCACGTTCATAAAAAGATGCAAGTCTGGTTGGTAAATATGCAGGGAAACCTTCTTCGGCAGGCATTTCTTCCATACGTCCCGAAAGTTCTCGTAAAGCTTCTGCCCATCTGGAAGTTGAATCCGCCATAATTGCAACATGCATACCCATATCACGGAAATATTCTGCAAGAGTAATACCTGAATAAAGAGAAACTTCTCTGGCAGCAACCGGCATATTAGAAGTATTTGCAATTAATATTGTACGCTCCATGATGGAACGTCCTGTACGAGGGTCAATAAGTTCCGGAAATTCAGAAAGAACTTCCGTCATTTCGTTACCACGTTCCCCACAACCGATATATACGATTAAATCTGCATCGCACCATTTTGCAATGGCATGCTGGGTCATTGTTTTTCCGGTACCAAAACCGCCAGGAATTGCAGCCGTTCCTCCTTTTGACAAAGGAAAGAATACATCAATAACACGCTGACCAGTTACAAGAGGTTCTGAAACGCCAAGTTTTTGTGAATATGGACGAGGCTTTCTTACAGGCCAGTACTGACTTAAAAATATTTCTTCATCAAGTTCAGTTTTTGCAATCAAATCGTCAACTGTGTAGTCTCCACTGCCCTTAAAACTAACAAGAACACGACCACGAACAGACGGCGGAACCATAATTTTCTGAGTGATAGAATCAGTTTCTTTTACAGTTCCAAGCACCATACCGGGTTTTATTGCACAGCCTTCTGAAACGTCTTTGGCAGCATCAAAATGCCAGATTTTTTTATTATCCAAAGGTTCCGTGCGTTCTCCAGGAAGCAGAAACGAACCGGAAGATTCAAACATCGTCTGCAGCGGACGCTGAATACCATCATATATATTACCGACAAGTCCAGGCCCTAAACGAAGAGAAAGAGGTCTTTGAGTACATACGACTTTTTCGCCAATATGCATACCCGTATCTTCCTCATAAACCTGAATAGTTGCATTTCCTTTATTCTGTCGTATGATTTCACCGATTAGTTTTTTTTCACCTACATCGACTACATCATAAAGACCGCAACCGTCCAGACCTTCTGCATTAATAATAGGACCCGAAATTCGAGTTATTTTACCTTCAATCATATTAAACTCCGGCTAAAATCAAATGCATTATAAAAAACGCATTACAGACACATCAATTTATAAACCTGATGAAGTATTAATCTGCCTTTTCCAGTCCAAAAAGAGCCTGGTATAATTCGCTTCTTTTTTCATCAAGAATATGACTTATTGCTTCAGTTAAAGTAAGGCGTAATCTTAAAGATTTATCTTCTGCCTCAAGAATTACCCCCTCCTTCCTGTTAATTTCAAAATCAGAATTGCTTTCGTCAACAATTTTTCCGAATTCAGTCTTTTCGCATTTTAAAAGACCGTTTCCAAGAATGTCCTTAAGTTTTTTTACGACTAAAGCATTTTTTTTATCAATATCAAAACCATAAATATATGCAGTAAATTTCTTATCTTTAATTAAATCCTGACTCAAATTTTTAAGCACAAGATTAATTCGTTTTTCTTCGTCCAAAGACTCAATATAAGAATTCAATGCATCAGCAACTGTGTTCTGAACAAAATTTACTTCAAAACGCTGCTTTTCAAGAGGAATTGCAGCATTGATATGGCTTTCATAAACAGACAATTTATTTTTATAAAATGTTTCTTTTTCCTGAACAGCCTGATTTACCCTCTCCTGAACAGAATTCAAAACTCTTTCGCATTCTGCATCAGCAGTCTTCAATATTCGTTCGACTTTACGGCGTGCATCTGCCTGAATTTCCTTATCTAATATATCAGTACTTCTTAATTCCTGCATATCATACCTCTATTCCAACGGCTTCTTTTATGGCATCAGACAATGACTTCTTTCCTTTCAGATGTCCGCCAAGTCCCGGCACTTCAACAATAAGAGGAAATTTTCCAGTTTTCTGCCATTCAATTTCTTCATTCTCAATCTGACTGGCAGCCTGTTCCGAAAGAATCAAAACCCTCGGAATCTCACCGAAAGGCACATTTGCATAGCCACCTTTACCTGTAACTTTATTAAAAGCAGCAAGTACATCTTCGCGGTTTTCTGCAATTGTACCTTCAACACCAGTCAGACGGAATGCGAGAACAAGTTCCCGTTCTCCAATAATATAGAATTTCACTTGTTAATGCCGTCTTTCCTTACAAAAGAATGAGTACTGCAACAAGCATACCCCAAAGACAGATACCTTCTGCAAGACCTACAAAAGGAAGAGCCTTACCAGAAAGTTCCGGGTTTTCGCTCATTGCACCCATTGCTGCTGTACCAATCTTTCCAACGGCAATACCACCAGCGAGACATGCAAGACCAACGGCAATTGCAGCTGCAAGATATTTTGCAGAATCAGAACTCTGAACGTTTTCAACAGCCTGTTCTTCGTCAGTTTCATTACCTTTTGCAAATGCGGCAAATGCAAAACAAGACAAAAGCAACAACACACACAAGAATCTCTTTTTCATATTTATACTCCTATTCTGAAAAATTATTTTAACTCAAATTTAAATGGCTTGAATTCCCTTCCAGTTTCATGAAAGAATTTACTGAAAAATTCATAATACTGCAACCTTATTACCTGAATAGCAACAATCATTCCTTCAAGAACGATAATCAGTGCATTTCCAAGAATAAGAACCAGAAGGCCGGCAGGCGTAAACTGTCCACCGCAAAGATTTGTAAGCGTAAGGATAGTAAAATTAAGAACTGCATGAGAAAGTGCAAAAGCTCCTACCCTGACAAAACTTACGGTATTTGACATATAACCTGAAACAACTTCGATTATTTCTATTACACTTGAAATTATGTAAGTACCAAATCC
>CAMOWQ010000123.1 GCA_946628495.1 uncultured Treponema sp.
AAATAAGTACAGTATGTGCAATTCTATTAACTGCAGCTTCGGCATTTGCAAAAACAAAAATAGTAACGACAATTTTTCCGGAATACGACTGGGTTCGTGAAATAACCGGCACAAATTCAAAAAACATAGAACTCTCTTTACTTTTGGGCAACGGTGTGGATCTTCATTCATTTCAGCCTTCAATAAAGGATATTGCAAAAATTTCAACAGCAGACATTTTTATTTATGTTGGTGGAGAAAGCGATTTCTGGGTAAAAGATGCTCTTAACAACGCAAGAAACAAGGATATGCTTGTAATAAATCTTATGGAAACACTTGGCGACAAAGTTAAAGAAGAAGAAATTATTGAAGGAATGCAGGCAGAAGAAGATGAGGAGGATCATCACCATGAAGAAGATCACAATCATGAGGCCGAAGACGAGTCTCATCATCACCATCATCACGACAGCGATGAAGAAGAACTTGAATATGATGAACATGTATGGCTTTCTGTAAAAAATGCGGCTTTTCTCTGCAATGCAATCTGTGATGCACTCTGCATAAAAAATCCTGAAAACGCTTCATTATATAAGGCAAATCTTGCCGAATACACAAGAAAACTCAATAATCTTGATTCAGAATTTGCAAAAACCGTTCAACAGGGAAAAACAAACACTCTTTTATTCGGAGACAGATTTCCGTTCCGTTATTTTGTTGATGATTACGGTCTAAAATATTATGCAGCGTTTGTCGGATGTTCTGCTGAAACTGAAGCAAGTTTTGAAACAGTAGTTTTTCTTGCAGGAAAAATTGATGAACTCAAACTGAACAACGTATGCCAGATTGAAACAGGCAACGGTAAAATTGCAAGGACTATTATTCAGGCAAGTAAAAACAAAAATGCAAAAATCCTTACGCTGAATTCATTACAGTCTGTAACCACAAAAGACATAAAAAAAGGAACGACATATCTTAAACTTATGCAGAATAATCTTGAGGTTTTAAAAGAGGCATTGAACTAAAAAGTTCATACCCCTAATAAAACCTCATTCTAATCCATTATAATCCTGCTTTTAAGACAGAGTATCTTAGAGCAGGATTTTTATTTTTTTACAAACACCTTTCCATCCTGAATGTAAATTCTCTTATTTTTCTTAAGAAGTTCCAGGCACGAAGCAAATTTTCCGTTTATATTTGCAGTTATGCGTCTAAAACCAAATGCGTGTTCAGTTTCTGTAAGAAGTTCTTCCTCTGTAAGTCCAATGCATTTTTCAGCAACCATAATAAGTCCTGCACATATTTCTTCAGGAGGAAGATATTTTATAGTTCTGTTTCCTACTGTACGAACCTGAAGTTTCATTCCTTTAGTCTTAAACTGCATACTGTAATAATAATCGTCATGAGAGAAAAAGACATCCCGGGTTCCCAGAATCAAAGAATTTACCCTTCTCTGAA
Organism: uncultured Treponema sp.; assembly: GCA_946628495.1. Taxonomy (GTDB): domain Bacteria; phylum Spirochaetota; class Spirochaetia; order Treponematales; family Treponemataceae; genus Treponema_D. The sequence continues at coordinate 1,435 of CAMOWQ010000123.1, forward strand.
CATCTGCACGCGTTTGACCAGGAGCGGTAATTGCAGAAAGCCGTTCGCAAATTATATCAAAATGAACCGGCTGCTCAAGAAGAATCATTGACTTTACATGCGCAAGCTGAATAGGCTTTTTATATTTAGAAACATCTAGTTCCACATAAGGCACGATACCATAACTATTTACATTATTCTGCTTTTCTTCGACAGAAAACAATGGCGTATCATCAAAACATTCCTGTTCGTCTGGATTACCTTCGTTTTCCACTTCTTCATTTTCAGGCTCAACAATTTCTGAATTAACATCAGTATTTTTATCATCTTTACCGTAATTTTGAATTGCATTTTCCAACGCACGCAAAAGCCGCTTTTTTTCGCCCGCATTATCTTTTATCCAGTCTGGAGACCATACCCTGTATAACTTCCAGCCCATTTTTTCAAGAACTTCACGACGCAACCTGTCACGTTCCCTTGCAGTGCGCGAAGAAACATAAGTATGACCATCACATTCAATACCAAGAACAAAAACGCCTTCCTTCTGAGGATGCCGTACAGCAACATCAATTCTATATGCAGAGCAGCCGACCTTTTTTGCAACAGAATATCCCTGCGACACAAGGAAATCATATACGCTTTTTTCAAACGGAGAATCAAGTTCCTGATTTTCATTTCCGTTTTCGCCGGCGGTCTCGGTATGCATTGCAAATTCAATATACTTACGAAGAAGTTTTGGACCATCCTGAGAAACCCTTTCTATATCAATATCTCCAGGAAGTATTGAACCGATTAATTTTACATTATATTTTGCACGGGTTATTGCAACATTAAGACGTTTCTCGCCGCCAATCATGCTCAAAGGACCAAAACGCATTGCCATTTTTCCGTCCTTATCTTTTGCATAACCAATGCTGAACATTATAGTATCTCTTTCATCACCCTGTACGTTTTCAAGGCTCTTTACAAAAAACGCTTCATGCTTTTCTTCATCAAAAAAACTTTCGCATTCAGGATGTTCCAGACGAAGCTTATTAATTGCAGATTCAATTGCATATTCCTGAACAATACCAAACGTAATTACTCCAAGCGTTCTTTCAGGATGATTTTTAATATGTTCAAAAACTTCCCGTGCAACCCGCTGAGCTTCTATTGCATTTCCGCGTGAATTTCCCTTTGAATTATAAACACCATTTTCTACATAAATAAATTCAACACCCCAGTCTTTTTCATTTTCCGTACTGGAAGGAAATGTAACAAGTTTATTCTTGTAAATTTTGCTGTTAGAAAAAGCAATCAGCTGTTCATGACGGCTTCTGTAATGCCAGAGAAGTTCCTTATTAGGAAGAAACAGAGCTTCATCAAGAACCGATGTATCTGTAAGTTCAGATTCTTCATCATCATCCCTGTCGAATTCATTATCCTGTGTCGTCACTTCAAAAAAGTTAGTAGGAGGAAGCTGTTTACTGTCTCCCGCGATAATAACCTGTTTTCCCCTAAAAATTGCACCAATCGCGTTTTCCGTCTTTACCTGCGAAGCTTCATCAAAAATAACAGTATCAAACTGATAGCATTCCGATTCGAGGAACTGGCTTACAGAAAGCGGCGACATCATAAGGCAAGGTTTTAACTTAAGAAGAAGGTTTGGTATTTTATTGAACAGTTTGCGGATCGGCATGATTTTCCGCTGCTTACTTAGTTCATGCTTTAATATATTAACTTCACCGCTTGTAAAAGAATCAAAAGGCGGAAGCTCATTAATTATTTCTGCCCTTACCCTAACCTGTGCAATTTCAAACTGCTTTTTATCAAGAGCAGAAAATTCATTTATAAGGGCTTCGTGCTTAGTATGCCTGAACCCTGAAATTTCCGGATACGAAGGAAAAACTGAATCAAGCCATAACCTGAAAAATCTTTTTTCAAAAACAGGAACAGCCACATTTCCTTTCAGATGCCTGTTTTCAAAAACATCAATAAAATCAGAAAGCCCGATATTTTTTAGATTTGCACGTAATTCCCTATAATCAATCCATAATTCAAGATTATGCATATCCTGAGAACATTCATTCGCACGTTCTGAAATTTCAGTAACAGGCTGTTCAAGAAGTTCTGCTGAATTTTCAAAAAGAAGTGTAAACCATACAAAATCCTCTTTGTACTGTTCAATAAGATTGCCAAGGTTTTCGCAGAATGCCGTTACTTCAGTTTTAAATGCTTCATCAATACAGACTTTTTCGACAAATTTTTCTGAAATTTCTTCATCTGTAAAATCTTCACATTTTTCAAAGAATTCTTTCATCCATCGGCAACATTCAAGCAGTTCATTCCAGTCGGTATCAAATCCTAAATATCGCTTTCCATAAAAGAGTTCAAAATCCTTTTGTTTGTCTTCCATGTCGGAAACCATTGCACAAAGACGCGTACACAAAGCTTCACATTCAAAAAGATTGTTGAATTTTTCAACTTCCTTATTAATAAGACTTAAATCAGTTTCTACGCCCTTAAAAACAAGCGGGAACAGAACCTGCATTTCCGGATTTTTAGAATCAATTTTTTCTTTAAGTTCCGTGCGTTTCTGCAAATTTTCAAGAAGACTTATATCATCAAGAAAACGCTTTTTTGTTTTCTGATTCAATTTAAGCTGTTTTAAAAGCTTGCGGTCCTGTCTGTAACCTGACTTGAAGATTCTTAAAAATGAATTGTAGCTGTATTTATAACGCATTTCCATTGATTTTGAATCTAAGTTAAAAATCTCAGGCGTGTATTCATCAAGAATTTTTGTAGAAATCGAATTGTATTCTTCAATATTATCCAGAGTTGATATTATAAGGGCAAGTTTTGTCCTGTCATGGTAAACAGCTGAATAACAGAGGTCTGCTTCCATAATTGAACGAACTTTTTGTATAACATCATTTATCTGAAGGCTTTTTTTGAAATCTGTATCTTCAAAATTCCATTTATAATCAGCATTTTTCAGAAAATCCAGAACGGAAGAAAGTTTTTCCATAATGGTATTGTATTCTGTCTGAATATGCGTATTCAGAAGGATTTTTTCTTCTACAGTTTCTGCAGAAGGTTCTTTAAGCCATTTTTCAGGAACACAAGGAGATTCGGACGCTTTTTTTAGAAGTTCCTTAAGCTTTTCAAGCCCCGTAAAATTCTTATTTTTGATATTAACATAGAGCTTTTCATTCATGCCTTCAATCAAATTCTGAATTTCATTTTCTGCATGAATTATACAGTCTTTTTTTTCGCCAAAATCATGAATGAATTCATTGCTCATATATGGAACAACGTTATCATGCCACGGATTTTCCGACGCCTTATCATTCATTTCTTCAAGGCATTTTGCAAATTGAGTAAGATGCTCTGTATACTCAAGAAGCTTATCTTCTGTCATGCTGCTTACAGATGGAATGTCAAACGTTATATCTTCAACATCGGAATACTTTGAAATTACTCCGTTTGCATAAAAAATGCTTTTATTTAAAGGAGGAATTACCTCGTTTATCTTTTCGGCATAGGCATTTAAAGAATGCCTGTCTTTTTCAAGTTTATTAAGCTGCTGCCTTACGGTATCGTTAATATTTATCTGCTTGCTCGAAAGTTCAAATACATTTTCAAGCTGAGAAAGAGTTTCTTTTTTGTTTGCCTTGTTGCTGTGCAGTGTAAGTATAAAATCTGCAAGCCCTGCATCCTTTAAGCGTTTATAAACAACATCAAGAGCGGCCTTTTTTTCAGAAACAAACAGTACTTTCTGGCCTTCCGCAATTTTTGTTGCAATTATATTAGTGATTGTCTGGCTTTTTCCTGTTCCCGGCGGCCCCTGAAGAACAAAACTTATGCCCTTTTCGGCACATAAAATTGCATCCTGCTGAGAAGAATCGGCATCTACAACCTGAAATATATGCTGCGGATTTTCTTCATCATGATTAAAGCCTGCAATCTCGGCTGAAACTGCTGCTATTTCATCTGCCATGTTCTGGTCAAAATTACCTGCAAAGGCATTTATTACAGGATGATTCATTATTCTGTCTTTATTTCTTTCCAAATCCTTATACATATTAATTTTCAAGAATGAAAGAATACTAAGACAGACTTCTTCTTTTACCTGCCAGCCTTTTTTTTCTGCAAAGGTCTTTAAGGTTTCAAGCAGTTCAGGAAATTCTTTATCCTCAAATTCCGGCAGGGTAACACCAAAATCATGATTAAGTTTATAACTAAGGCTAGGATTTATTACGATTTCATCTTCCGTGGCTTTTAATACAATCGGAGCTTTTATTGACTCACATTCAAGCGTAACAGGAACAAGGATAAGCGGAGAATAGAGGGGCTGTTTTGAAGAATCTTTTTCCGTCCATTCAAGCATTCCGAACGACAGATAAAGAACATTTACATCCTGCTCTTCCGCAATCGATTTGTAATTTTTCTTGAGTCTTTTAAGAATACGCTGCGCATCTTTTGGACGACATGCAACGGAAACATCTCCGTATTCATATTCAGGAAGAACAACATCCTCTTCACTTTCTGCTGATTCCGCTACATAAGGAAATTTTATTTCCTTGTCATCTTCTACAATTTTTTCCCATATAGAAGACATTGAAGGTTTTGTAATTCGAATAATAGATTTTGAATCAAGTTTGAAATTAATAAGAGCATTTCTCTTGCCCAAATCCAGCAGCTTCTTTTTCCAGTCATTCAATCGTATCTGCAAATCCATACAGCCGGTAAAAACTCCCTTTGTTATTTTTTAATATAACTATATATTAAATCATTTTTCTTAATACATCTATAGAAAATAAATAACAATAATCAGTTGAAATACAGGACAAATGCGTTATAAATATTTTGATAAAAGTTGGTGCGAGGGAACAATTAATGTTACAAAAACATTCTTTTTGTGGTTGCCGTTTTTGCGGCAAGCCATATAGTTACTTTACCACAACAAGCATGCAGCGCATTATTGCGCGATTTTGTAACAGGAATTGTAACCGGGAGCCATATTTATGTTGTTTTTTTTATAACGCATTTGTCCTTAATTGAAATGTACTAAAACGCTTCTAAACTTGCCTGTAAAAGTTTTTATTATTATATTTAAATCATGCGTAAACCAAATGTTAAATTCACTATTTTTTCTTTGATTATTATTATTGCTGCAGGTGCATATTTTACCTTTGATTATTTTTCGGGCAAAGCCGATTACGTTACCTATAAAGATTTCTGGAATTACGTTCTCGAAAATAAAATTGATTCTGTAAAAATTCAAAATGACAGGATTTATTTTTTGCAAAACGACTCTTCTACTCAATTCTATACCGACAATCCATCTTCTCCTCTGCTTACGCAGGATCTTATGGCACGGGGAATTAAGGTAAAAATCATAAAAGATACAACAGAAATTATTTC
>CAMOWQ010000124.1 GCA_946628495.1 uncultured Treponema sp.
TTTTTTAGGAATATTTAGACAGCAAAAGATGTTACCCATTAGGGGGTCATATCACAGCTTTTAGTAACCGTTTTGAACATCCGGCAGTCAAATTATCAACTGTCGGAGTAATGTTATCGAGGTAAAATATCAACCGGTATATCAGCCGATTAAAGATTTCTGTTTTTTGCTTACAGGTTCGCAAGTTAAATCTACGCCCAGTTTTTTGAAGATTTTACGGTCAACTTCGCTGAGCATAACACTTGTATGAACCTGACAGCCTCGCAAATTTGGAAGCTGTTCGATAGCACGACGGCAATTATCGTCAGTTTTAGAAAGCATTGCAAGGGCAACAAGAACTTCGTCCGTATGAAGACGAGGATTGTTTCCACTCAAATATGTTACCTTCATTTTCTGAATCGGTTCTATCATTTCTTTTGGAATAAGCTTAAGTTTATGATCAAGTCCTGCAAGATGTTTAGTTGCATTTAAAATCAAAGCGGCGCTGGTTCCAAGCAAATCAGAAGTTGCAGAAGTAATGATTGTTCCGTCTGCAAGTTCAATTGCGGCACAAATTGTCTTATCTTTAGCGGCACGTTCTTTTGCTGCAACAGTAACTTTGCGGTCATCAGTTGTGATTTTTGCCTGCTGCATCAAAAGTTCAATTTTATCGATTTCGGATTCTTCGGCATTTCCTTCTACAAGACGTCCAAGGGTTTCGTAATAACGGCGGATAATTTCCTGCTTACTTGCCTCGCAGCATGCTTCATCATCAAAAATACAGTAGCCGGCCATATTTACACCCATATCGGTCGGAGATTTATAAGGATTTTCGCCGTATATTCCCTTGAAAATAGCATCAAGAACCGGGAAAACTTCAATATCGCGGTTATAGTTTACGGTAGTTTTTCCGTACGCTTCGAGATGCCATGGATCAATCATATTAATGTCGTTTAAATCGGCAGTTGCAGCTTCGTAAGCAAGGTTTACAGGATGTTTTAATGGAAGATTCCAGATTGGGAATGTTTCGAATTTTGCATATCCTGATTTTATACCCTTTTTAAAATCCTGATACATCTGGCTCAAACAAACAGCCATTTTTCCGCTTCCAGGACCAGGTGCTGTAACAACAACTAACGGTCGTGTAGTTTCTACATAATCATTTTTACCGTAACCTTCATCGCTGTCGATAAGTGCAACGTTTGAAGGATATCCCGGAATTGTATAATGATAGTAGGATTTTATTCCCATTTTCTTTAATTTTGAACGGAATGATTTTGCAGCTTCCTGACCTGTATAGTGCGTAATTACAACGCTTCCAACCATAAGTCCGCGGTTCTGAAATTCATTTCGAAGGCGAAGAACGTCCTTATCGTAAGTAATTCCAAGGTCGTTGCGAACTTTGTTTTTTTCAATGTCGACTGCACTGATTACAATTACAATTTCTGCCATATCAGAAAGCTGCATCAACATTTTGAGCTTACTGTCTGGCTGGAAACCAGGGAGAACTCGGGAAGCATGATAGTCATCAAAAAGCTTGCCACCGAATTCCAGATAGAGTTTATCACCAAACTTGGCGATTCTTTCTTTAATGTGTTCTGATTGAATCTTCAGATATTTATCGTTGTCAAATCCGTCTTTCATACGGAATTAAATTATATTGTAATTCAATTTTTTTAACAATAAAAATACAAAAAGATTAAAAATATAAAAAATCAATATAACTCCCCTCTTTTTACACTCGCCTGAAATTTTTATTAGTTTCTATTGACAGAATCATTTTGCGCATCTATACTTTTTAATACAATGTTTCTATAAAAAGAAACAAAAAAAATATAAAAACAACTGACAAGAGGAATAAAATGGCAGAAAAAGAAATCCCTTACAAAATCTATCTTAATGAATCGGACATGCCGGCAGCTTGGTACAACGTTCGTGCCGACATGAAAAATAAACCGGCACCTCTTTTAAATCCTGCAACACACAAACCATGCACTGCGGAAGAACTTTCTCACGTTTTCTGTGATGAACTTGTAAAACAGGAACTTAATGATACAGACGCATACATCCCTATTCCGGAAGAAATCCGCGAATTCTATAAAATGTATCGCCCTTCTCCACTCGTTCGCGCTTACTGTCTGGAAAAGAAACTTGGTACACCTGCAAAAATCTACTATAAGTTTGAAGGAAATAACACCAGCGGAAGTCATAAATTAAATTCTGCAATCGCACAGGCCTACTACGCAAAAAAACAGGGACTTAAAGGTGTTACAACCGAAACTGGCGCCGGACAGTGGGGAACAGCTCTTTCTATGGCATGTTCTTATTTTGATTTGGACTGTCAGGTTTATATGGTAAAAGTTTCGTATGAACAAAAACCATTCCGCCGCGAAGTAATCAGAACTTACGGTGCAAAAATTACACCTTCCCCAAGTAACACAACAGAAGTTGGACGTGCAATTTTAAAAGAATTCCCTGACACAAACGGAAGTCTTGGATGTGCAATTTCTGAAGCAGTAGAAGCTGCAACAAAACAGGAAGGATACCGTTACGTTTTAGGAAGCGTTTTGAATCAGGTATTGCTGCATCAAAGTGTTATCGGTCTTGAAACAATGACAGCAATGGATAAATACGGCATCAAACCGGACATCATCATAGGATGTGCAGGCGGTGGTTCTAACCTTGGAGGTCTTATTTCTCCATTCATGGGTCGAAAACTCCGCGGAGAAGCTGATTACCGTTTTATCGCTGTTGAACCTGCAAGCTGCCCTAGCCTTACACGTGGAAAATTCGCTTACGATTTCTGCGATACTGGTCACGTATGCCCTCTTGCAAAAATGTACACATTGGGAAGCGAATTCATGCCGTCTCCAAATCACGCAGGCGGACTCCGCTATCATGGAATGAGTTCTATACTTTCACAGCTTTATGATGATGGACTTATGGAAGCACGCGCTGTAGAACAGACAGCAGTTTTTGAAGCAGCACAGCAGTTTGCCCGTGTAGAAGGCATTCTTCCAGCTCCAGAAAGCAGCCATGCAATTAAAGCCGCAATTGACGAAGCTCTTGAATGCAAGAAAACAGGCGAAGAAAAAACAATTCTGTTCGGTCTTACAGGAACAGGTTATTTTGATATGTATGCCTACAAAGCATTCAACGACGGAACTATGACAGATTATATTCCGACAGATGCAGATCTGGAAAAAGGTTTCTCTCAGCTGCCAAAATTCTAATCGTTCAAAGTTCTACAATTAATCTAAATCGTCTGATTGTACTTTAAGACCGTGCCGCTTCTGCCAGATTTCAAGAATACGCATTTCGTTTTCGTCAGGAGCGGCATTGTGGTCTATTCTTTGCTGCTTAACAGTTTTTCCAACCACTTCAATGCAAATCTTATACTGCCCGTCTTTTTCTGCATAAACAACAAGACATTTTCCTTTCGTAATTCTATCGGTATAAGAACCAACACAATTATGAAGAGCCGTTCCAATATCACAGAGCTGATAATTATCCGTTGGCAGTTTAAAACTATAGCCCTCTATTTCATCTTCAAATCTTTTTTCTTTATGTGAATATTTAAATTCGATTTTCTTATTTCTGGAAATATAAGAAATACGCGAAAGTGCATCATGATTAAATGCTGTAAGTCCGTTTCTGACTATATCTTCACGCAAAGTCTTTGGAATATCCTTGAAATAGTGCTTGAACATATACATGGCATCAATCTTTATTTGAATTGCTTCCTTTTCAGAAAGCAGGATATTCAAAGCCGGAAGTTCACCACGATATTTTTTACAATATTTGCAGAAGAAAACCAGAGATGCGTCATCTTCAAAAGCAGTAATCATTTTACAATATTTCTCAGATTCCAGAACTTTATTGAAGTAATTTAAATCACGGAAACCAGATTTCCACAGTTTGATAAAAACAATCAGACATTCAGGATTAAGTTCATAGCAGCGTCGCAAAACTTTATATTGCTTAATATGATACTTTCTGCAGAATTTCTTAAAAATATGAGGATTATTTCGTTTTATAGTAAACGGATGTTTTGAACTGATATAACGGTTGGTAATAACCTGATACAGATTCGGCTCATACGGAAGTTTTGTAATTTTATATATCGTAATTAAAAGATTATTTTTATCTATTTTATGGCCCGTACTGTAACTTACTTTAAACTTTTTTTCTGCAAGAGGAATAAATCTGCTGAATATTTCATTCTGAATATATAATGGAATGTTTTCCTGTAGGGATTTTAATTTTTCCTGAATAGCTGGCCAGTAATCTTTTCCGCCCAGCAGTTCATCTTTCTTGAAAAACTGTTTCAAAGAATATTTCCAATTATAATCTTCTTCAATAGAAAAATACCATGTTGAACCTTCTTCAAAATAAAAACTGCCGTCTTTCAAATTAATAATCAGCTTATTTTCCCTGATATCAGGCATTTCTGAATTATAATCGTACAGATGATTGAAAAGATTCGGTTCTTTTTCAATCATTTTATCCAGTCCCTGTCTTAAAAAAGACCGGTTATATTTTTCATGATTTTCTATATTTTTTTGATAAAAAGCGTTTCTATCAAAAACACGGAATGTTATTTCTATAGATGCTTCTTCATCATCAACGGTAATGTTCGCTCCAAAAATATCCTTTGTACATCCGCGGGAATCATAGGAATTTTGCCTGTAGAAATTCCTTCTTTTACGAAAAACATTGCGTTCCAGTAAATAAAGTTCCATCTCTTTTGGCGAATAATCAAAAAAATTATACAGCCGCGTTTCTCCGCAGATATCAGATATGCCACCGACTTCATACTTTCCGATAGGATATTCTGTAAATTCAACAGGATACCCGTCAACAGTATTTCCGTCTGAACCGGTTATAGTTTCACCTGTAATTAAAGAAGCTGTCTTCCAGCATGAATCGGAATTGCAGAAATAATAAAAATCTTTTGTCCATGAGTTTTTTAGCCTTACAGGAACAATGCTTTTTGGCTTATCAAAGCCCTTAAAATCTGAAGAAGAAAGTGTACGATAAAAATATGTAGTTTTTTTCATAAAGAGTCTGCCTTCACTAATTAATGAATTGTAATATCATTATCAAAAGAAACAACTATTTCACCGTTTCTTATCAGTTTTTTGATAATTATAACGACGTTAGTCTGACTTTGTTGAATATCAGACAATCTGACAGGTCCCATAAATTCCAAATCTTCACGAAACATTTGTTCTGCCCTTTTTGAAAAATTGCGTAAGATTTTTTCCTGAACTCTTTCATTACTACCTTTTACGGCTTTTAAAAGATCATTGTAGTCAACTTCCCGTAGGATTTTCTGAATGGCCCGGTCGTCCAGCATAACAATATCTTCAAAGAAAAACCAGTTATGCTCAACGTTCATTTCCAGAACAGGATTTTTTTCAAAGAAAGAATTATTCAGGCAGTCGCCAATTTCATTATTTTCAATCTTAGTAAAAGGCTTAAGCATGGTATCTCCATAAAAACCATTACGCTTAAAAACCGAGCATACATCAGATATTACATCTGGATCTGTATTCTTTTTATCCTGCATTTTTGAATATTCTTCAGAAACAAGTTTTTTTACCGGCTCAGGCATTTTTTCTAGAATTTGCGAAGCTCTTTCTTTTCCGACATAAACAAGCAGTTTTGCATAAAAAACAGAAAAATCAGAAAGCATATACTCTTCAAGCATATTATTCATAGTTTCTGACACATCATTAAAGATTTTCTCATAATCTGCTTTGTTTTTTTCCTTCAGTTCAGCCTTTTCTTCTTCATTTTCTATTATATCATTCATACAGTACTCCTTCCGCTTTGTATAGTTTACCGGAATTAACAATATATTTTATTAATTTATTATTAACCAAATTTCCTTAGATTGCAAAAAATTATTGTTTTATTTTTCTTATCGTAACCTCATTTTCTGGAATAAGATTTTTTGTAATACCGTTCCGTTCCATAAATTCAAGAAATCCAGGAATTTCTTCGGGTTGCCTTAAGGCTGTAGGTTTATGAGCATCACAACCGATTATGAATTTTGCTCCCATCTCAGATGCCATACTAAAAAAACGGTCGCACGGATAATTACGCTTTTCTACAAAACCAAGCATGTTTACTTCAAGAGGGATATCCAGTTGCAAGGCTGCTTCTACAATTTTCTGCATATATTTTCTATAAACAGCATCATCACCGTGAAAATTAATTAAATCAGGATGAGCAAGATATGTAAAAAGACCTGTCTGCATTCCCTGAATTGTAAGGTCTACATAATCGCGCAAGTCCTGTTCGCTTGTAGTAGGCATACCGGCATAAAATCCGTTAAATTCATCAGGAGCATAATGCTGTCCCTGTATGATGTAATCGATGGAATTTTCTCTTAGTGCTTCAATCAGTTTTGGAAAATACTGTACCGTATATTCAACTTCAAAACCAATAAGAATTTTGATTTTGTCTTTATATTCCTCACGAAGATTTAAAAGCGTCTGCCTGTATTCACCGATATCTTCCATTTTCATTCTGATTCGGGAACTTAAACCTTCCGGATATGGTTGGGGCACATGATCTGAAAAACCAAGAATTTTAAAACCGTGTTTAATGGCTTCTTCTATATATTCGCGTTCGGTTCCGGTTGCATGATTGCAGCGGACTGTATGAGTATGATAATTTGCTAGCATAATATAATTTTAAGGAAAAACTGCGGTAACCGCAACAGGCATTATTCTTTGCTGCAGGGCAAACGCATTATAAACATGAATACACCAAAAGAAAAATGCTACCGGTCGA
>CAMOWQ010000125.1 GCA_946628495.1 uncultured Treponema sp.
GATTTTTACTTCCATTGTAGGGAAAATTGCTCCGACACAGCCTGGTCTAGGTTCTTTATAATAACGGAATGAAATTACAGGACAAGTTTCAGTTAAACCGTAGCCTTCAAGAAGATTTAACCCGACAGCTCTGTAAAAGTCGTCAATGTCTTTCTGTAATGCACCGCCACCGGAAATTGCAATGCCGAGTCTTCCACCGAATTTTTCGCGGATTTTAGAAAAGACAAGAGTATCGCCAAGTTTATGCAGTGGCCACAAAAGAATAAATGGAATTATACCGGCAAGACAATCAAGAAACTTATTTCTTTTCTTGATGCGGCATACATGACCAAGAACCATGTCCCTGCAGTTACAGTATGCTTTGCCAATAGAAAGGAAGAATCTGTACATTTTTAATTTGATTCCGCCAGTTTTATTCATTGCACGGTTAACGCCGTTTGCAAGTGCTTCCCAAAGACGCGGTACACCGCAAATCCATTGAGGTCGGATTGCAGCCATATCGGCAATAAGAACAGGGGCAATCGGTTTTGAATATGCAAGTCCGCATTTTAACTGTGGCGCTACATATTGAATAAGTCGTTCAAAACAATGCCATACTGGAAGAATTGTCATCCACCATTCTCCGGGCTTACAAGGCATTAAAGCTGGAACTGCAGAAAGTTGCGTCATGTAGTTTTCGTGAGAAAGCATAACGCCTTTTGGTATACCAGTTGTTCCCGATGTAAAGATTATGGTAGCTGTGTCGTCTGGCTGAACATTTTCCATAGAAGATTCTATTTCACTCTGTTTTTCCGAAGGATTTTCAGCAAATATTGCAGCACCTTTTTTAAGGAGCTCTTCAAAAAAGATTATTTCGATATTAAGATTTGAAAAGGCTGTCATTTCTTCCTGAGTTGGTGCATCAAAAAGAATGACTTTTTTTAGATAAGGAACATCTTCAATTTTTTCCGTTACCTTTTTAAGTTGTTTTGCATTTTCAAAAATACCGATTTCACAGTCTGCATAAGATATTATAAATCGAATTTCGTTTCCCATTGAATCACAACCGCGAGGAACGTCTGCTGCGCCAAGAGAAAGCAGAGCAAAATCTGTAATAAGCCATTCTCTGCGGTTGTCAGAAATTAATGCGACGTTTGAACCTTTTTTAACGCCCAGAGATTTAAATGCAAGTGCAAGTGCAATTACTGAATCATAAACCTGTTTGTATGAATAATAAACGAAAACACCTTCTTTGTTTTTAGATGCCTGAAGGTTCAGTTCAGGACATTCATGAACTCTTTGTTTGAGCATAAGCGGAAGGTTTTTGGGAAGAGATGTGTCTAAAGGTAGTTTTGCCATAAAATGAACTCCATTTGAAGTGTTTTAATAATATACAATTATATCACGGTATGTAGAATTCGTACAAAAAAAATTGCTATGCCATTTAGCATGAATTATAATTAATGCTATGAGAAAAGAAACTGTCATAAAAATAAAAGAAGAAAACGGAAAAAAAATACTTACCTGTTTTTGCGGACGTGCTGAAGTAGTTCAAATTCCAGAAGGTGTTGAATATATTGAAGAAAATGCCATCGGTGGCGATACAAAGTATTCTATGAAAGAGTTAATCTTGCCGGATTCTCTTGTTGAACTGGACGAGGCTGTTTTTTACGGCAGCATGGCTCTTGAAAAAATACATTTTCCTTCAAAATTAAAAGGCTTGCCAAGCAGAACGTTTGAAGGCTGCTCGTCGCTTGTTAATGTTGAAGTGCCTTCTACAATAAAGTTTATCGGTAAAAATGTATTTTGTCGTTGTTCAAATCTTGAATCAGTAAGCTTTGCTGCAGGTGTGAATGTTACAAATTATGTTTTTGAAAACTGTCCGTCGCTTACAAATGTTACTCTTCCTCCTGATGCAGATAATATTGGTATTTCATTGTTCCGAAATTGTGTTTCGCTTGAAAAAATTATTCTACCGGCTACAGTTACAGAAATTATGATGCATGCATTTGAAGGCTGCAGTGAATTAAAAGAAGTAAAACTTTCGGGCGGATTAAAATATATCGATGAAGATGCATTTAAGAATTGTTCATCTCTGACAGCAATAAAATTCCCAAAAAAACTTGAAAAAATTTATTCAGGAGCTTTTGAAGGAACTGGTCTTACACGATGCGTTTTGTCTTCCTATACTGAATATGAACCGGATAGTTTTCCTGAAGATTGTGAAATAATTGTTGTCGAAGATTATTAAAAATGTGTTCTTAATGATAATCGTGTAAGTCTATTTTATTAATACAGTTGATTTTATCACTCACTTTTTGATAAATTGTTTATATTCTAAAAACAAGGAGGCAGTGCTATGAAGATTGCATTTGTCGGATATGGAAAAATGGGTCATATGATGGAGCAGTGTGCTAAACGTATGGGACACGAGATTGCTGTTACAATAGATGTTGTTGCAGAAGATGCTATGGTAAAAATTGCATCAGGTGATACAGAGGCTTTGGTTCGGGCTGTAAAATCAAGCGGAGCTGATGGAATTATAGAATTTACACATCCTTCTGCTGTTATTGAAAACGTAAAGGCTCTGCTGCCTCTTGGTTTGCCAATTGTTGTTGGAACTACAGGTTGGAATGATAAACATGCTGAAATAGATGCCTATGCTTCGGAAGTTGGCGGAACGTTGATGACTGCCGGTAATTTTTCTATTGGCGTTAATATGTTCTATAAAATTGTTGAGGAAGCTTCTAAAATAATGGCAGATTATTCTCAATATGATGTTGCAGTTTGGGAAATGCATCATAATCAAAAAGCTGACAGTCCAAGTGGGACCGCATTGGAAATTGCAAGAAGAGTTATGCTTGGTGAAACAACTAAAACTGAAATTGTTACCGATGCATTTGAAGAACGTCCTAAGGCAAATCAGCTGCATGTTTCTTCTACCCGCTGTGGAAATGTTCCTGGAACACATAAAGTATTTTTTGATGGTACTGCTGATACTATTGAACTTGTTCATACTGCAAGAAGCCGCGAAGGTTTTGCAGAGGGCGCAGTCAAATCTTTGGAGAAGCTGGATTCTGCCATAAAGACAGGCAAACTGAGAAAAGGCCGTCTTTATGGTTGGGATGATTTATTTTGATATCATTAATAATGCTGAAAAACAGATGAAACTCTGAGAAAAAAGCATTGAAAGAAGATATGCTGGTTCTGAATGCTTAAAGAACCAGCGTGTTGAATTTGCAGAATGAAAAAAAGTAAGTGCAATATGGAAAATAGTTCCTGCAAGCAGCAGAATAAATAGAAGTTCTTTTGTTGCAATAAGATTTACAAATGCTATATAGCTGAAATTTACCGAAATTGCCAGCGGAATAAGTGCCAGAATGTAAACCTTTATTTTTTGTCTTCCCATACAGATAAACTGAGCTGCGGTAATACATGCAAAAATTATACATGAAGTTACCGTAATCCATGTTTTTGGCCGGAATAAGAAGAATGTAGAATAAAATAAAAGAATCCATTCAAGTTCCGAAAGAATGGTGGCTGTATAAAAGGCATATCTGGCTGTAATGTATAGTTTTCCGGTAGAATTTTCTTCACTTGATTTTAAAATGATTAAAGCGAATAATGCAAGAAGAAGGAAAATTGTTGAAAAGAATTCGGAAATCATAATTTGTCTTGAATCAGGAAGATGTTTTGCTAAAAGTCTGAAAAATAAAAATCCTATGCTTAAAAATGTAAGTGCACTTGTTATAATTTTTGCGACTTTTACGTTTTTAATATAGACAACGATGTAAGCTGTCAGACAGAGAGCGGAAATAATTGTTGTTATAATATTCAGTGTATTCATAATAAACGGTAAAAATGGAGATGACCGGACTCGAACCGGCTGCCTACAGATTGCGAACCTGTCGCTCTACCAGGTGAGCTACATCCCCATAAAAAGATAATATATTTTAATAATTTTTGTAAAACAAGTAAATCATTTTTAGGGTAGCAGTTCCTTTGTGAATGTTTTTGTTGCGTTGTTTTCTTCTATAAATCCCATTTTTCTTAGATATTTGATATGGGCTTTACAATGTCCGTCGCTATGCAATTGTTTTATACCGGCACCTGCTAAGAATGCATATAGATATTTTCCAACTGAACAGTCGCGGTATGCTGGTGTTGTATAATCCAACATAACGTTTAGATTTCCGCCTGATTCTTTTGTGCCTACGAAAAGTCCTACAGGTGTTGAACCGCAGCAGATTATGTATGATTCAATGTTTTCTGAATCGTTCATGGCATTTAATTCAAAATCAGGAAAATATTTTTTTATGTCACCAAAATTTGATTTTATAAAATATTGAGCAATAAAACTGTCTTTTTTAATATCAGTATGAAATACAGAATATTCTTTTTTCACGTTTAAGAGATGCCGCAGATTTATAATGTTAATGATTATAAGGCATACTTGCATTGCTGCGGTAGGGTAGGAATGAATTAAAAGGGCATACGTTGCAAAGACAATGCAGCCGAATGAATTTATGATCCTGAGTTTTACTACCGAGGTCATGAGCATGGAAAGAATAACGAGTGCGGAACCAATGTATCCGATTGTTTCTATAATTATGTGAGTATTCATGGTTTTATTTTATATCAGCAGGCTTGATGCGTCCAATATTTTTTTTATGAAAGCTTCATTCCATTAAAAGTCGCAAAGGCTACTTTTGTTCCAAGTTCATCAGTAATTGATATTTGATAAAAGCAGTTTGTTCTTCCGTCTTTTATTAGTTGTGATTCAGAAATCAGTTTTTTACCTTTTGCTGTTCCTGTAAAATTAATCTGGCTTGTTACAGAAACTGTTTTTGGCTGGTTGAAATTTGATGATACTGCAAACGTAAAATCTGCGAGGGTAAAAATTGCTCCTCCCATAAGTCCGCCGTATGCATTCTGATGTTTACGCGTAATTTCCATTGAACATTTTGCGTAATGTTCGCCTGTTTCTTCAATCTGTATGCCCGAAAGTTCGGTTGCATATAAATCATTCTTAAAAAATTCTCTTGCTTTTTCTAAATCTGTCATGATTTCATTTTATTGTAAAACATAAGATTTTTCATTATATTATTGTAAGTATTTTTATTTTATAAGAGTAATTTGAAAGTAGTAAAGCCAAAACGCTTTGCTATAGAACACTGCGGACTCTGACTGGTCCGCTTATACAGGAGTTTGCAATGGCAGATACAATGCACGCATTGGAAA
Organism: uncultured Treponema sp.; assembly: GCA_946628495.1. Classification (GTDB taxonomy): domain Bacteria; phylum Spirochaetota; class Spirochaetia; order Treponematales; family Treponemataceae; genus Treponema_D. The sequence continues at coordinate 5,221 of CAMOWQ010000125.1, forward strand.
AGAACCCTAACTGGAAGGGTCGTCGTGGTCCTGTTGTCCTGGTAATTATGGACGGCGTTGGATATGGAAAATATGAAGAAGGAGATGCTGTAAAGGCATCTAAAATGAAGTATCTGGATTGGTTTACTGCTAACTGTCCACATACAAAACTTAAGGCTCACGGAACTGCTGTAGGTCTTCCGTCTGATGATGATATGGGTAACTCTGAAGTAGGACACAACGCTATGGGATGCGGACGTGTATTTGCTCAGGGTGCTAAACTTGTTGGAGAATCTATTGCAAACGGTTCTATGTTTGCTGCTGATACCTGGAAAAAACTTGTTAAGAATGTAAACGACAAGAATTCTACTCTTCACTTTATCGGTCTTGTTTCTGACGGAAATGTTCACTCTCATATTGACCACCTTAAGGCAATGATTACTCAGGCAAACAAAGACGGTGTAAAAAAACTCCGCGTTCACGCTTTGCTTGATGGTCGTGACGTTGACCCAACTTCTGCTTTGAATTACATCTCTCCACTTGAAGAATTCCTCGCTGGATTTAGTGGCGTTGACTATCAGATTGCTTCTGGTGGTGGACGTATGTACATGACTATGGACCGCTATAATGCAGACTGGTCTATGGTAGAACGCGGATGGAAAGCTCACGTTCTTGGTGAAGGACGCAAGTTTGAATCTGCTACAAAAGCTATTGAAACATACCGCGCAGAAATTCCAGGCGTACTCGATCAGGATATGCACGAATTTGTAATTGCAAAAGACGGAAAACCTGTTGGAACAATTGAAGACGGTGACTCAGTTATCTACTTTAACTTCCGCGGAGACCGTGCTCTTGAAATGACACGCGCATTCGAAACACCAAAGGGCGGAGACCTCCCATTTGACCGCGTTCGCGTTCCAGCTGTTGAATATGCGGGTATGATGGAATACGACGGAGACGCTCACGTTCCAGCTCAGTACCTTGTAAACCCACCAAGCATTGACCGCACAATGGGTGAATACCTTACAAAGACTGGCGTAAAACTTCTTGCAATTTCTGAAACACAGAAGTACGGACACGTAACATACTTCTTCAACGGAAACAAACAGGGTAAATTCGACGAAAAACTCGAAGACTACATCGAAGTTCCATCAGACGTAGTTCCATTCGAACAGCGCCCATGGATGAAATGTGCAGAAATTACAGACAAAGTAATAGAAGCAATTAAGAGCGGAAAATATGACCACATTCGTTTGAACTTCCCTAACGGTGATATGGTTGGACACACTGGTGTATTCAATGCTGTAGTTTGTTCTATGGAAGGTATGGACCTTCAGCTCGGACGCCTCAAGGCTGCAATCGATGAAGCGGGCGGTATTCTCTGTCTTACAGCTGACCATGGAAACTCAGACGATATGTACGAGCACGCAAAAGACGGCAGTGTAAAGATGGACAAATCTGGCGAACCAAAAGCTAAGACATCACACTCATTGAACCCAGTTCCTGGCATCATCTATGACCCAGAATACAAGGGCGAATATGACAACACTAAGTTGAACGACGGTC
>CAMOWQ010000126.1 GCA_946628495.1 uncultured Treponema sp.
GACCGGTAGTATTTTTCTTTTGTTGTATTCATGTTTATAATGCGTTTGCCCTGGTCCCCCCCTGCTACATTTTTTTAATTCTTTCTATAATATTTTATATACCATCCTCTTTTCCAGCAAGAATCTTGCCGTTTTTATAGAACAAAATTATAATGCTCAACTATGAATTACATTTTTTCTAATGAGGAAAATTCTAAAAAACTCCTCGAACGTTTTATTAAATATGTTAAAATCTGGTCCGAAAGTTCATCTGAACTTGCTGATAAAGGCATTTTTCCTTCTACAGAACAGCAGAAGGATTTTGCATCTATTCTCTGCGACGAAATGAAATCGCTTGGCATTCAGGAAGTTACCGTTACTCCTGATTTTTATGTTTACGGCTTTGTTCCGGGAACAGGCAGCAAAAAAAATGATAAGCCCGTGCTTTTTCTAGCGCACATGGACACCGTTGACGAAGTTACAGGCAAAAACGTAAATCCCGTAACAAGTACTAAAAACAACGACACAATCATCCGTTCCGACGGTACAACTCTTCTTGGTGGTGATGACAAAGCAGGAATTTCAGCAATAATGACTGCTGCTGAATATCTTTTAAATCATCCTGAAAAAGAACACTGTCCTTTTGAAATAATTTTTTCGCCCGATGAAGAGACAGGACACGGCATGGATAAAGTTCCGCTCAACCTCATAAAATCGAAATCTGCATACACTGTTGACGGCGGCGATGAAGGCGAACTTGAATGTGAATGTTTTAATGCATGGTCTGCAAGAATTATTTTTACAGGCAAGGCATGTCATACAGGAGATGCAAAAGCCGGCAAAATGGTAAATGCAAGCGTAATGGCTTCAAATTTCACGGCAGCATTACCAAGGCATATTGCGCCGGAAACAACGTGCGGTTATGAACCGTTCATTGCAGTTATGGAAATTTCGGGAACAATTGAGAATGCCTGTGTAGATCTTTTACTGCGTGCCTTTACAAATGAAGAAATTGAATCTGAAAAGAAAATCATACTTTCACTTGCACAAAGTTTTGCACAAAGTTTCGGCGGAAAAGCTGATGTAGAATTCAAGCAGCAGTATCTTAATATGAAAGAAAAACTGGATCAGCATCCTGATGTAACACAGCGTCTTGAAAAAGCCTATGAAATGTCAGGAGTAAAAGCCGTTCATAAACCAATCCGCGGAGGAACTGACGGTTCACGTCTTACAGAACTAGGCATTCCAACTCCAAATATTTTCACTGGCACTCACGAAATGCATTCCCGCAACGAATGGGTTTCTCTAAACCAAATGGCAAAAGCATCCGATATAGTATTGAATATTATCATTCAATAAGCAGATTTTTAGAGGTCTTTTATGCACGAATATGTAATTGAGGGGGGATATCCAATACATGGGACAATTACAGCAAGCGGAAACAAAAATGCGGCACTTCCCTGCTTTACGGCAGCCTTGCTCACAGACGAACCGGTAATTCTTCACAATATTCCTGAAATTCAGGATACAAACGTAATGATTGAAATTCTCCGTTCACTTGGAGCTGAAGTCGAAAAAATCAGTAAGAATAACTGGCGCGTACACTGTAAGGAAATAAAAACATCGGAACTGCCCGCAGAATATACAAAAAAAGTCCGCGGTTCTATTGTATTTGCGGGACCACTTATCGCAAGAACCGGCAAATGCGAAATGATGCCTCCCGGAGGTGATGTAATTGGACGCCGCCGTGTTGATACTCATTTTCTTGCACTTGAGCAGCTTGGTGCAAACATCACTGTAAACGGACATTTTCTTTTTACAGCTAACAAACTTGTAGGCGCAGATATTTTTCTTGATGAAGCCTCTGTAACCGCCACCGAAAACGCAGTAATGGCAGCAGTCCTTGCAGAAGGAAGAACAATTCTTCAGAATGCGGCAAGCGAACCTCACATTCAGGATTTGTGCAATATGCTCAACCAGATGGGAGCAAAGATTTCAGGAATTGGAAGCAACTGCATCACAATTGACGGTGTAAAAAAACTGCACGGAACAGAATTTACAATCGGCCCTGATTATATAGAGATTGGTTCATTTATAGGCATGGCAGCCGCAACAAAAGGCACAATTACTATAAAAGGCGTACGTCCTGCAGAAATCCGCCCGCTGAAATACAGTTTTGCAAAACTTGGAATTTCGTGGAGAATTGAAGGCGACGAACTTACAGTTTCAAATACGCAGGAACTTAAAGTAAACGGCGACATTGGAAATGCGATTCCAAAAATTGACGATATGCCTTGGCCAGGATTTCCGGCAGACCTTACATCAATAATGACAATCGTAGCCACCCAGGTAGACGGTACTGTCCTTATTTTTGAAAAGATGTTTGAAAGCCGAATGTTCTTTGTAGATAAACTTATTTCGATGGGTGCAAAAATTACTTTGTGTGATCCACACAGAGCTGTTGTATGCGGACCATGCATGTTACACGGCGACCATCTTGTTTCCCCTGATATAAGGGCCGGAATGGCAATGGTGATTGCAGCAATGTGTGCCCACGGAGAAACAAGAATAAGCAATGTATATCAGATTGAACGCGGCTACGAAGATTTAGTTGGAAGACTTAAAAAACTTGGTGCAAAAATCAGAATCATCGAAGCCGACAAATAAAGACAATAAAAAAAAAAGGCTGTCCATAAAAGTAAAACTCTTACAGGACAGCCTTCTTTATTTAGTAAATCGTTACCAAAACTTTACTAATAATTATTCAATAACAATAGATTTGAGTGTGATTTTTAACTGATCATTATCAGCATCTCCACCCCACTGGTATGCATTGAATTTAAGGAATACTTCGTTTGCAGCTTTTTTTGCAGTTAATTCCAATTTCATCGAACCTTTCAAAGCTGTACCGTTTGTATATTTTGTGTCACTGCATCCATCAATTGAATATATTGATGTGATATCTTTACAAAGTGTTGCACAGAATTTTGGATACAAAGCTGCATCTTTCCAAGCACCTTCAACTGTTTCATAATCAAAGTCAAGAGTAACTTTTTTTCCTTCTGCAACATCAGATTTATCTTCGTTAAGATATACAACCATACCACCACCAGAATACTGGCTCTTTACAGTAACAGAACAAGTTCCGTCGCCGTTATCTGTTGCAGCAGCAGCGTCGATTGTCTTTTCCCACTTTCTTACAGCAGGAGCTGGGGTTGGTGTTGGATTTGGTTCTACAGCTGGTTTGTCACCACAAGATACTAATGTTAATGCAACCACTGCAGCTGCCATTAAAGCGATAATTTTTTTCATTTTTGTTTCCTCCTAATGAAACTTTTTTATGTTTTTTTTGTGAAAGCATTGAAGCTTTCTATAATCATTATTATTTCAAAAGGAGATATGTGCAAATAAAAAAGGATTTTTGAATAATTATTTCAGTAAAACTACCTATCATTAGGTAGTTTTACCGATAAATCAAAGAAGTACTTGGCAGAATTATTTTGCTTTCTGCTGATAACTTGCCTTGATTGCTTCTGCAAAAAGTTTGTTCTGATCATTTCGTTCTGGTGCTGAGAATGCAGGTTTTCCATCGCTATCAGAAACCCTAAAAACATGCATAGGCTCTGTTGCATAAGCAGGACTTCCAGGATTATTGATAAGCCAGTCCAAAACAGCTATAAACGAAAGCGTATATTTCAAAAGATTTGCATTGTTTGCATTCGTATTGGCAGTTCGATTCTGCGCACCAAGAATAACATCAAGTCTTTTTGAAACTTCATTCGAAATATCAAACTTATAATGTTCCCACGGATTCTGAACAGATTTTACATCTCCACGAGACTTTGCCATTGTATCACATTCATTAATTACAAGCGTCAGATATTTTCTTGCAAAATCAGTTCTGTGGAACAAAGGCCTATATTTACATTCATCTGTCGGATGTTCAAGAATAAGCTGAGAGAATTTAAAGTTCGGAATAAAATGATATGTAACCTGCCATAAAAGCGAATTCATCATTTTTTTACCGATATGCGACTTCATATAATCAGGCTGAGAATAAACACTGTTTACCAAATCAACAAGCGGTTCGCAGTAAAGTCTTCCAAATACTTCCTCGCGGTAAGCAGACCATTCGTCAAGAATTTTATAGATTGTATCTGCCTCGCTTTTTGGATCATCCGACACATTGAATTTTATATTACGGCATCCCTGCAAACAGTCTTCTATAATTCTTATAAGAACGACAATCATCTGTATCGGATTTTCAGGAGAAAGCATATTGAAGCCTTCGTCAAATTTATACAAAGGCTGGAAATATGGATAAAAATCAGGATGCTCATCAAGTTTGTCAAAACCTGAATCAGGGAACAGAACTGTAAGAAGTTTTATTCCCATCATAACTGAATTATCATAAATACCTTTCTGCGGTGCCTGAACTTTAGGTTTTGGTTCTTCTTTTTTAACTTCCTTTGGTTTTTCAGGAAGGAGCAAATCATATTTGTGCAAATTCAGGAATTTAAGAATTTCGGCAATTCTTGTATTAAAAAATCCCGGATATGATTCGTATGTATTGCTGCACATCCTCATCAAAAGAGGATAGAGTTTTTTAGTAATTTCAGTATCGATATAAAGCCATTCAGTAATTGCCTGTTTTGCCATTGTAGAAAGCACGTCGTTCGGAGCATCAGGATAAGCAATTACATCTGAATAAATTTCCTTTATAAGTTTAGGAATTTTTGTTGCTCCATAATAATATACACTTAGAATTGGATTATAAATGGCACGAATAAAAGGAATAAGGTCTGCTGTAAGCACATTCTGTCCAAGAGACTGCACTGCCGCATATTCTGCTTTAATTGTCTGTGTCTGCCAGGCTGCAACCATTCTAAGGAATTTGAATTTAGGTTCCGGATCAGCGGCAATCTTTGCTTTATAAGTTGCAGGTGCAATCTGAATGAGTTTTTTAATAACAGTAATGAATTCTCCAAGATGTTCAATATCCTGTTTTAGAGAATAATCCACAAAACTTTGGTTTAATTTTTCAAGACCGTTTTTCTGGAATGAACGCAGGAAATTAAAAAAGCCGTAATTTGGTTTTATCTGATACTCTTCGGACATCATAAGTCTGTCTATTGCAGAACTTACTTTCTTTGAAATTTCAGGGAGTTCTTCTTTAGGAGTTTTTCGTGCATTTGCAGCATCTGCTGCTGAAGAAGAATTTCCGCCCCGCCCGTTTTGAGCCGAACCGGAAGAACCAGAACTTCCGCCTGCCATCTGTCTTGCAATAACACCGTTCTTATTTGAAGCACCACCACGGCTTCTTTCGTACATAACTTCGCCGCCAAGCTTTTTAGCCATAATTGCAGCTTCTTTGTCGGAAATATCTCCAATATTCTGCCTTATCTTATCAAGCGTTCCCGGTGCCCAGTCTGCCTGCCGGCTTTTTGTTACATCAGCCATATCTATCTCCTACTATTAAAGTTATATTGTAAAAATTATGAACAAGTTTTTAAATCTATAAATATATAGTTAAAATCAAATAATTAAAGTCGAAGCAAGTCTCTGTATATTATGCCAGGAAATCCTTTAAGAGGGACTTTTTCGCCGTCTTTTGTAAGAAGCACTCCTTCAAAAGTTCCGTAAATAGTTGAATATGTTGTACGCATTGCAATCACATTCAGCTTACGTGTATTTACAGAAACAGGCGTAAAAGTAAGGTCAACCATACTTTCTGTATCCTGAATAACCCATTTTTTTTCTATTCCAAAAGGATGTGTAATATAAACAGATGGAAGTGGCGTTACTTCAGAATCAACCACAAGTACATTCTGATTATTTCTGTCAGAATCAGGAGATTCCATTGTAGAAAAAGCAAGCTGAAATGCAATTTTTCTTTTTTCTTCTGCATCACTGTCCTTATTGCCGCCTTTTCCCGTACCATATTGTCCAAGTCCGTAAACAATTATGCTTTTTGAATGAAATTTATAATAACTGCGGTTGGCACTCATTATTGCAAGTCCGTCAGAAGCTTCTACAGATTCTCCGCCTATAGAAAGATGTGCAAGCAGAGACATTGTAGCAAACCAGGTTGCACTGCATCTTGAAGAAGAAGGCCACGGCATTACAAAAAGCAAATCATTATGGAAATCATCTTTTAACGGTGAATAATAATATCCTTCTGCATCCGGGCGGACATTATCTCCTCGAACCTTAAACGTAAGCGCATGATGCTGATGCATTCTTCCCCACGAAACTTTTATAAAACGTTTTTTAGAATAACTTGCACAAATTCCTCTTTGAGTTACAAGCGGAATAAGCCTTCGTCTCGGCGGAATAAAAGCGTGATACACATTTTTCCTTCCAGTTTCTTTGTTCCAGAAAATAATTTCAGAAAGTCCGAATGCCTTAAAATCAAAATAATGAGCCATTCCTATATAATTTTCGCCCGAAAAAACAAAATCAAGCTTGCTTTTTATTCTGAGATTGGAAATTACTGAAGGCAACGGAATTCCTGCATAAGGGGCACGCATACCCTTTACATCAAAAAGAGGGGTAATACCATCGAACGTTCCGAAATTAGCCTTTTTATTATGTATGATTCTATCAGGTTTCTCTGAAATCGGTCTGGAATACATTCTTAAATTATAAACCAAAAATCGCATAGTATCAATTAATAAGTTTTTGATGTTCAGGGCAAACGCATTATAAACATGAATACACCAAAAGAAAAATACTACCGGTCGAGGTTCGAATTTCAAAATCGCCCGATATCGGG
>CAMOWQ010000127.1 GCA_946628495.1 uncultured Treponema sp.
ATAGTTAGAAGTATTAAAATGATCACCGTAATTTGCCTTAGTTACATTTTCGAATGAAGAATCTTTTGCAGCGTCAGAAACACCAGGTCCTACAAAGTTTTTAGCAGGTGTATAAGTTCCCTGCATGATTGTAGTTGCAACGTGTGCACGGTCAATTGCAAGAGAAAGTGCTTCGCGAACTTTAGCATTGTTGAAAGGAGCTTTCTTTGTATTGAATGTAACATAGTAAGTTCCCATGATTGGTTCAAGGAAGAATTCTCCGTTTCCACGCAAAGAAGGAATTTCTTCTGTAGGAACATCCTTAATCATCTGAAGTTCACCCTGATTGTAAGCATTGTAAGAAGTATTTGCATCTTCAATCAAATGCCAGACGATTTTATCAAAAGTGATGTTTGCAGCATCCCAGTAATTAGGATTTTTTTCAAATACAATCTGAGCGCCGTCAGTGTATTCAGTCATAAAATATGGACCGTTTGTTACATAAGTTGCAGGATTAATAGTCCAGCTGTCACCGGCAGCTTCAATTGTACCTTTCTGAACAGGAACAAGAACAGCAAAAGCTGCAATCTTATCAAAATAAATACATGGGCTTACAAGATGAACAACAAATGTGTCAGCATCAGGTGCTTCTACTCCAAGAGCATCAAGATCACCTGCAGAAGCCTTGTCATAACCAACAATAAGATTCAAAAGGTCGTAACCATAAGGAGCTGCAGTATTAGGATCTGCAACACGCTTCCATGAATAAACAAAATCTTCAGCAGTAAGCGGAGTACCGTCAGACCATTTAAGGCCTTTGCGAAGATTGAACGTCCATGTAAGACCGTCTGCAGACTGTGACCATTTTTCAGCAGCACCGGCAACAATATTATTATTGCGGTCAAACTTCAAAAGACCTTCGAATGCATGAATAATCATGTTTGCACCGTCTACGGCAGAGTTCAATGCCGGGTCAATAGTTTCAGGAGAAGGACCTACCTGAACATGTAATACAGAACCTTTTGCACCGTTTTCATTCTTTTTGCTGCATGAAACAAATGCAAGGCTCAACAAAGCAATAACAGAAACCACAACTGTAAGTTTCTTCATAAAACCTCCTGATTCACCGCCGTCCAGACAGTGAATTTATTTTTTTTGGGTGTTTCCGGCTGCCTTTGGCATCCGGCCGGGCTTTTCGGGGCTACGGCTTTCGCCTTCGACCACGCTTACGCGTGTTTGTGCTTTGCACACCCCTACAATCCCTAACACATTAGTTCAATTTATCTAAGTGATGGCATGCTGCAAAATGTCCGCTGCCAATTTCCTTAAATTCAGGCTTTTCTTCTGCACATTTACCGTCTGCATAAGGGCATCTTGTTCTGAACGGACATCCGCTTGGCGGATTTAATGGAGATGGAACATCACCTTCAAGAACAATTCTCTTATTTGCGCGTGCAGTTTTTGGATCTGCAATCGGTACTGCCGAAATGAGCGAACGTGTGTAAGGATGAGCCGAATGGAAAATCAGCTCATCACTTTCTGCCATTTCTACCATGTGTCCAAGATACATTACACCAATTCTGTTTGAAATATGATTTACAACCGACAAATCATGCGCAATAAAAAGATAAGTAAGCCCCATCTGTTTTTGTAAATCTTCAAACATATTTACAACCTGTGCCTGAATGGAAACATCAAGGGCTGAAACAGGTTCATCACAAACAATAAACTGCGGGTTTACGGCAAGCGCGCGAGCAATACCGATTCTCTGTCTCTGTCCGCCTGAAAATTCGTGGGGATAGCGGTTTGCGTGTTCACTGTTTAGGCCAACCGTAGCAAGAAGCGAAAGAATTTTTTCGCGGCGTTCTTTTTTGTCCGCATAAAGTTTATGAATATCAAGTGCTTCTCCAACAATATCTCCGACCGTCATTCGCGGGTCAAGCGATGCATAGGGATCCTGAAATACAATCTGCATTTTACGGCGGTAAGGAAGCATGTCTGCTTTAATTTTCTTTTCGCTGTCAAAAATTACATTGCCATCGTAAACGATTTTTCCGGAAGTTGGTTCTGTAAGACGTAAGATTGAACGGCCTGTTGTAGTTTTACCGCATCCAGATTCACCTACAAGACCAAAAGTTTCTCCTTTTTTAATAAAAAACGAAACATCGTCTACGGCTTTTACAAATCGTCCGCCGCCAGCAGGGAAATACTGTTTCAAATGTTCTATTTCAAGTAAGTTTTCTGTAGAATTCCCGCTCATTTTTCGCCTCCCTGTGCATCTTCTGTTTCTGTGCCTTCGGTATTTTCTGTTGCCTTTGTTTCCTGAACAATGCCCTTTTCTGTAACAACGGCTTCTGCACTTCCAAGCATCTGGAATTTCTGTTCAAGCCAGCATCGTCCGTAATGAACGTTATCACCTACTGCAGAACCTCCTAAAGATTCATACTCATTGCGTACAGGAGGCTGTTCAAGACAGATTTTCATACAGTTTGAACAGCGTGGTGCAAAACAGCAGCCTTTTGGACGATTTAACAAATCAACCGGCTGACCTTCAATCGGTACAAGGCGCGAATAATCTTTTTCGTGGAATTTTGGAATGGAACGGAGCAAACCTCGTGTATATTCATGCTGTGGATTATAAAAAATATCATCCGTAGTTCCGTATTCTACAATTTCGCCTGCATACATAACAGCAATATGGTCGCACATGCTTGCAACAACACCAAGGTCGTGAGTAATCATAATGATTCCCATGCCAAGCTTCTTTTTCAAATCCTGCATAAGTTCAAGAATCTGTGCCTGAATAGTAACGTCCAAAGCTGTTGTCGGCTCGTCTGCAATCAAAAGTTTTGGCTCACATGCAAGTGCAATTGCAATCATTACACGCTGCCTCATACCGCCGGAAAGTTCGTGCGGATACTGTTTAAGGCGCTTATCCGGCTCGTTTATTCCAACCAAAGTCAAAAGTTCTCTGGCTCTGGCACGTGCCTCTTTGCCTTTTTTATCTGTGTGAAGTTTTATTGCTTCTTCTATCTGATTTCCAATTGTCCATACAGGATTAAGAGAAGTCATCGGATCCTGGAAAATTATGCTTACTTCTTTGCCTCGTATTTTACGGAGTTCCTTTTCGCTCATCTGGTCAATTCTGTGACCGTTAAAAGTAACTGAACCGCCTGTGATTTTTCCGTTTTCTGCTGTAAGTCCCATGATTGAATAGGCCGTAACGGATTTTCCGCTTCCAGATTCTCCTACAATTCCAAGAACCTCGCCTTCCTTCATGTGAATTGTTACATCATTTAATGCACGAACTTCACCTGCTGGTGTAAAAAATGAAAGTTTTTCGTGCTGTATATCAACTAAATATTCGTTTTCTGCCATATCAAATCCTCACACCCGGCCTATGATTTAAGTTTAGGGTCAAAGGCATCTCGTAAACCGTCACCCAAAAGGTTAAAGCTCAAAATAATGATAAAAATCAAAAATGCCGGAGCAAATAATTTTTCCGGGAATGTCTGGAATCCGTTTAATGCAGCCGATGCAAGACTACCCAAAGATGGCATCGGAGCCTGAACACCTAGACCAAGGAAAGAAAGAAAAGATTCCGTAAAAATTGAAGATGGAATCTGCAGGGTTGTAGTTACAATCAAAGTTCCAATACAGTTTGTAATAAGATGTTTGCCTACAATTCTTTTTCCGTTTGCGCCTAAAGCTTTTGCCGCAGTAACATATTCATTCTGTTTTAAAAGCATAATCTGTGAACGAATGATTCTTGCCATTCCAACCCAGTACAAAAGCGCAAATACAATGAACATAGAAACCATGTTCGGACCAAGCCGCTGAATCCAGCCAAAGCCTGCAACTTCTCCAAGAGTTCTTAACGGGAATTTTAACGTTTGTGCCAGAAGAATAATAATCAGGACATCGGGAACCGTATAAATAATATCAACGATTCGCATCATAACAAGGTCTACGGTGCCGCCAAAATAGCCGGAAATTGCACCGTAAAGAGCACCGATTATCAAAATTAAGATAGAAGCTACAATTCCGACCGTCATGGAAACTCTTCCTCCAACCATTACACGGATTGCATAATCACGTCCGTTCTGGTCTGTTCCCAGAATATGAGGAAAAACTTTCTGTCCGCTCTGTTTTAGAGTCATTTCAGCAGCCGAATACTGCATTGGACCAAGTCTTTCACTTCCTTTTATCTGCTGTTCATATTTATATGGATAAAAAAGAGGAACAATGAAACAAAGAATTATAATAAGAAGAACAATCGTAAGAGAAGTCATTGCAATCTTATTTTTTTTGAACCGTCTGAATCCGTCTTTCCAGAAACCAACAGATTCGCGCATAATTACAAGAGACTGTTTTTCATCTGCAGAGGCAGGAATAAAATCATCAACATTAAGCTGAAAACTCAAGGGATTTTTTTTCATTTCCATCTTCATCACCTACTTAAGCTTGATTCTCGGGTCTACAACCGCATACATAATATCAACAATCACATTCATAAGGATTACAAAAACCGCAAGGAAAATTGTTGTACCCATAATCATAGGATAATCGCGGCTTGTGATTGCACCGACAAATTCAGAACCAAGGCCTGGAATATTAAAAATCTTTTCTATAATAAAGCTTCCTGTCATTAAAGAGGCAATAAGCGGTCCAAGATAAGTGATTACAGGAAGAATTGCATTACGCATTGCATGTTTAAAAATTGAGCTGAAGGTACTTACACCCTTTGCACGTGCAGTCCTCATATAATCCTGACCGATTACGTCAAGCATGGAAGATCTCATAAGGCGTGCAATATAAAAAGTAGGATACAAAGCAAGAGCCATTACCGGCATGATGTAGGATTTAGCGCTGTTCAGACCGAGCGACGGTAAAAGATGAAGTTTAGTTGAAAAAATATACATTAAAAGCGTTGAAGAAAGGAAACTTGGAATTGCAATTCCGCCTGTAGAAAGAACAACTAAAATATTATCGATTGTTTTTCCGCGTTTGTATGCAGCAATTGCACCGAATGGAACTCCAAAAAGAATTGCAACAAGGAATGCCCAGCCGCCAAGCCGAGCAGAAACACCGAATTTTGTAACAATGATGTCGCTTACTGTTCTACCTCGTTTTTTTAGGGAAAGCCCGAAATCTCCGTGAGCAATTCCGCCCATATAAGTCAGGTACTGCTGTCCGAGAGGCTTATCAAGCCCGTATTTAGCTTCCATTGCAGCCTGTGCCTGCGGTGTTACCGCTTTTTCAGAAAGAAAAGGTCCGCCCGGTACCATGTTCATTATAAAAAAGGTAAGGGTCGCAACAAGATAGGCGGTGATTATTGCCGTCACCAGCCTTTTGATGATGTACTTTAGCATTTATGATGCCCCATAATTTTGATTAATTTAAATAAAGATGTGACTATTCCTATTAAAAGGTATTTTAGCACATTATTATAGGATAATATCATCAAGAATTAAAGTCAAATAAAAAAAATTGAATAAAACAAATATATTTAATTAAATTCCCTGCAGATGCGTTTTAATGCTTCTTCTAGAATAGGGCGCGGGGTTGCACAATTTATTCTCTGGAATTTTTTTCCTTCGCTGCCGAACATTTTGCCTTCATCAAGCCAGACTTTTGCTTTGTTTAAGATTTTATCGTTTATATCATGGTCGGTAAGCTCTGTAAAAGCGGAAAAATCAAGCCATAAAAGATAGGTGCCTTCAGGAAGAATTACACGGATTTTTGGACAGTTTTGAGCGATATAGTTTTGCGTAAATTTTATATTTTCGTAAATATACGCTTTTGCTTCATCAAACCATTCGCCGCCTTCCTGATAAGCCGCAGTTGCAGCAACAATTCCCATAAGGCTTGGTTCATCATATCCTGTCTTATCTATTTCGAGCTTGAATGCGGCTCTTAAATTTTCATTCGGAATCAGAATGTTTGAAAACTGAAGGCCTGCAAGATTAAAAGTTTTACTTGGTGAAGTACAGATTATAGAATTCTGTTCGGTCTCTTTTGAAAGTTTTGCCCAGATTGTATGAGTGTGTCCTTCGAAAACAATGTCAGAATGAATTTCATCAGAAACAACAAGTACATTGTGCCGTATGCAGATTTCAGAAAGTTTTGAAAGTTCATCATAAGTCCATACACGACCGCCGGGATTATGTGGGGAACATAAAATAAAGAGCTTTACTTTTTCAAAAACAATTTTATTTTCAAAATCTTCAAAATCAATTTCATATTTTCCATTTTTATACATAAGAGGATTATTTACAACCCGTCGTTTCAGCACATTGATTGTATTAAAGAAAGGATAATAAACAGGCTTTTGAATAAGAACTCCGTCGCCTTCGTTAGTAAAAGTTTTTATTGCAGTTGCAATTGCAAATACTACTCCAGGTGTGTTTACCACCCATTCCTTTTGAATTTCAAAATTGTGTCTTTGAATAAACCAGTTCTTCAGCGCATTAAAATAACGGGAATCGGGAACGCTGTAACCGAAAATTCCATGCACTGCCCTTTCTTCCAATGCCTTTTGAATGCACGGTGCTGTCGGAAAATCCATGTCGGCAACCCAAAGCGAAACGGCATCTACAGGTTTGTTCCGCCTTTGAGCAAGATCATATTTTATTGCAAATGTATTTTTTCTGTCTGTAATTTTATCAAAATCGTATTTCATGTTTACCCCCACTATGAATTTTCATCTATATG
>CAMOWQ010000128.1 GCA_946628495.1 uncultured Treponema sp.
TACACCACGATGTCCGAATCCGCCCGGCAATATTATACCTGTACAGTCTGCAAATATAGATTCAGCAGTTTCGTCTGTTACACTGTCGCTGTCTACCCATTTAATTTTTACGTTTTTACCGACAACAAACGATGCATGATTTAAAGATTCTACAATACTGAGATATGAATCATGAAGTTTTACATACTTTCCGACAAGTGCAATCTGAATTTCACCCTTGCGAGCATGAATTGTTTCCACCATTTTAGACCATGCTGCAAGTTCAGGATAATCCTTGCGTGTATTTTCAATACCTAAATCGCGGCACACAACATCATCCATATTCTGTGAATGAAGCATCAAAGGCACTTCGTAAAGGCTTCTGCATGTCGTATTATTAATTACGCAGTCTTCTCCGACATTACAGAACAAACTGATTTTTTTTCTGATATCCGCAGGAATTTCCTGTTCACAACGGGCAACAATAATATCAGGATGAATACCAACTGCCATCAACTCTTTTACAGAATGCTGTGTTGGCTTAGATTTAAATTCATCTGAACCGCTAATATAAGGCACAAGGCAAACATGAATAAAAAGACAGTTTCTTCTGCCAACTTCCAATGCAAGCTGACGGATTGCTTCCAGAAACGGCTGACTTTCTATATCACCGATTGTTCCGCCAACTTCTACAATACTTACATCAGCCCCGCTAACCTCTGCATTTTTTAAAATAAAATCCTTTATTTCATTTGTTACATGAGGAATAATCTGAACCGTCTGACCAAGATATTCACCCTGACGCTCTTTATTCAAAACATTCCAATAAACACGTCCGCTTGTCATGTTTGAATATTTTGTAAGATTCTCGTCAATAAAACGTTCGTAATGCCCCAAATCAAGGTCAGTTTCGGCACCGTCATCCGTTACAAAGACTTCGCCATGCTGAAAAGGACTCATAGTACCCGGATCAACATTCATATAAGGATCAAGTTTCTGTGATGCAATTTTTAATCCACGGCATTTTAAAAGACGACCAAGGCTTGCTGCCGTAATACCTTTTCCTAAACCTGATACAACTCCACCTGTTACAAAAATAAATTTACTCATATATTTTTCTCCATATCAATTTCAACATATTCAAGTTCAGCAGGCCATGCCCTGTAAACTGCAAATCCATAAAAGATGCCTTATAGCATCAGGCAAAACTTCTCTTATTAATTTTGTTTCATGATTATCAGGATTAAGGGAAATTGCAGTTTCCATATAATCAGTTGATACAGGCGGAAGTACTCCAAAAATCTGTTTTATTTCTTCTGCCGAATACTGTTTATGAGCCAAAGGCGGTTTATGTGCCTGCAAAATATCTGTCGGATAGAATTTACACGGCTTAAAAACAAGATTTCCTGTTTTTGATTTTGAACCGCAGGCACCAAAAAACCTGCATATAAACGCACGTCCGCCATAAATCGTACAATGATACTCTGAATTTTCATTCCAGAAAGGACAGCCTTTATTCTGCGCAAACGGAAAGATACCTTGTGCAACCTTTTCTGCAACCTCCCGCTGATTTTCCAAAAGCCACGCCGCCATGTAGTATGCCTCGCAGTCCAAAAGATCTGGTTCAAAATTGCGGCAACATTCACCACACCCATTAGGGCATGTAAAACCGGACTGCTCGTACCAGACCGCCTGAGTCTCTTTTATCTGCGAATATAATGACTGCATTTGAGTAATAATCTCTTCTTCTCGCGTTCCCTGAATCTGAGATAAAATGCCTTTTACTTCGCTATCTGTCTTTTCCATAAAAACCACTCAAAAACCATAAAAAAAATCATTAGAACAAAAAAAAAGACGCTCATCCCATTCAACGACAATACGCCGTTTAATCGAATGAACGCCTTTGTTCAAAAAAAAATAATGATGTATTTTATTATTTTGCCAGTCTGATGTCAACAATTCAATACATAATTCAATGCAACAATATACCTAGACAATATTTTTTAACTAGAAAACAAGAGCAGAAAAAGATAAAATAAAAAACTAAGGAGTGATGATTATGAACAAGTCCTTTAAGATTTTTAGAAAAAATTTCAACGCACTATCTCTTGGTATTCTTACAACTATTTTCTGTTCATGTTTTAATTCTTTCAATAACAACATCAAAATAAAATACACTACAATTTCCGGTAAACTTATAGTAGACGAAAATATTCCAATCAATTTTTTAGAAGAAGATTTTGTTCAAACGAATAACAAAAGGACAGCTTTTCCGACACAACCAACAGGCAATGATTATTTGGTTCAAGCAGTTAATACAACGAATTCTTCTGATACAATAAATGCCGAAATTTCATCAAACAATGGAGTCTACTCTTACACAATATCAATACCAATTCCACAAGACGGTTCAACAAAAAAATATAAAATATTTGCAAAACTAAACAATTCATCAGCCAACACTATACTTTATTCCGAAAGCGATGAAATCTCCGTAAACTTTGAAAACTCTGTAATATCACATGACTGCATTCTAAAACCAACACAAAACAGTTCCGGCACCTTCTCTCTTACCGTAAAAGTTGATTCGGATACAAACATTTCGACTGCAAAAGTAATTTGTGGTGAATATGAATATCAAGGTTCAAAAAGCGGTACTTCATACACATTTACATCCAGCAGGAGTACTCCAAACGGAATTACAAACTATGTTGATTCCGGCATAAAGCAACTGATATTTTATTTTTACAACAGTTCAGAACAGGTTTTATATTCTTTTACAGAAAGCATCGCAATATTCGATAATTTAACGACAAATACATGGGCACAAAACGGAAACGAACCCTGGTTCAACACAACAACAGGTTCAGACGGAAAAAGAACAACAGAATGCCATATAACAAAAGAAATGGTAGACAACTTTAAACTAAAGGCATTTTTTGTAAAAAATGGCGGCAATGATTCAAACAGCGGAACATTTTTAAATCCTGTAGCAACTATAAGCGGCGCTGTTGCGAAAATGTGCGACAAAAACATCGATTACACTATCTATATCATGCAGACTATTACTGGCGCTCAGGAAATTCCAGACACTGTAACTAGTGACGACACGGGTACTTATCATGCAAAAACAATTACAATCTGCGGTTTAAACGGCCTTAATGCCACTGGAATACCGCAGGATGTCTTAAACGGAAATAACAGTTCAACAGTTCTTACTGTAAAATCTGTCGTTCCTATAACAATAAAAAATTTAATGATAACAGAAGGAAAAGGAAATCAAGGAAATGCATCAAATGACCTAAAAAACGGCGGCGGCATATTTCTTGCAGGTGGTAGTACAGTTTCCCTTACAGACGGAACGTTAATTCAAAAAAATTCTGCCAGTACAGGTACTGGCGGCGGTGTTTTTATTTCTGAAAATGCAAAACTACTTATATATGGAAAAGCTTTAATCGGAGCAAGTGGAGATTCACAGCCAGACACAACAAGAAATTATGCAAGAATGGGAGGAGGCATTGCTAACGAAGGAACACTCTGTATAGGTTACTGTGAATATACAGATGCCACGCATTATAAAAAAGCATTAATTCCAGATGGTTATGGAATACGCAGAAATCAATCTGCTGCCGGAGGAGGCGGAATTCGAACGACGTCAAATGTCTTTATGGCAAGCGGAGACCTGTCTTACAACCAAGGTACAAACGGAGGGGCAGTTGCTTATTCCGGTAGTAGTTCCAATAGTTTTGAAATTACAGGCGGAAGAATAATCGGAAATCAAGCCTCCTCAAATGGCGGTGCGATTTACTTCCCAGCTGGAAACCTCAAAATAAAAGGATGTATTTTTTCACAAAACGACGTATTAGGAACAGGATTGGGCGGTGCTATTTACGCGCAAGCCCATATTTATATGGGAAGAGGTGCTTACATTCCAAGCGGGACAGGGAACATGAATACAATATTTTTTTTAAACGGCATGCTATACATTTCAGAACCTCTTGATATTCCAGCAGAATGCACAGATGGAATTCTTGCAAAAGTTCAAATAGCCGATATGCAATATCCAACAGGTACAAATACAAAACAAATTTTATTATGCCAAACAGGTTGTGGAACTACAATAAATCAGGAATTCGATAAATTTGATGTAATACAGCCAAATAACACATCACATTATTACATAAACAATTCGGGATACATTGCAAACAATTTTGGTCCAAAAGCAACACCTTCGGAAGTTTATGATATTGTATTCAACGATGGAACTGCAATTGCATACGAAGATAATCTAAAACTTGCAAAACGACAGATACAAAATGCAATTGCAGTAATTTATGTAATTCGAACCGATTTGAACGATGTTGGGGTAACTGGAGAGCGTATGATTGGTGTAGGTCTTGTACAAAAGCGTCTTGCCTGGTGCACTTCAACTGCAAAAGCACATGATGAATTTATTTCAGGCATCTTTTATAATCCAGACAACAATGGTTCAACAAATCTTTCTCAAATTGCAACTTTCCTTGGAGCAAATAATGATACGGGAACAGGTTCAAATAGTACTGTAACTGTAGAACAAGCGGCTGATTTGTATCCTGCCTTCTATTTTGGAATTAATTACAAAGACCAGTCAAGGTCACATAATGGCGATATGTATTACAGCAATGTTGCAGGAACTGCCTTTGAAACTGGCTGGTATCTACCGGCATCTTGGGAACTGGAACTTCTTCTTAATAGAGATGCAGAATTAACAGCTAAAATAAATACAATAATGGAATTAATTCATGGTATGCCCTTTACAAAAGAATTTGTAGATGGCGAATTATACGGTTGGTGGACATCTTCCATGTACACTGACGAAGAGCATAAAACAAAAGCTGTGATTTGGATATATAGTACTAGTAATGACGAATTAATTTTTTCTGCTAAAGGAAAAGAACGCGGCTTTATCACCTGCGCTGTCCGCCAGTTTAATTAAGGAATCAGAAGTTATTATAATTCCTACAAAAATAACTAATATATAAAAAAAAACGACTCACAGTCGTGAAAACAACTTATCGAAACCGCAGGCTCGCCTGCTACACGCATTTTGTGCTTGTAATTATATACATTTGCTGCTTACGCAGCAGCACAAAATGAGTGTTTCGTAAGCCGTTTCACTCCTTCGCGTCGTTTTTTTTATTTTGCTAAAACTCGTGACAAAAACTTATTTCTTCAAAAGTTCAGCCAACTTTTCTGAAGTAAAAGTCGCAGCCTTGCGGCTGCTTCACGAGTTTGTTCGCAGCAAGCTGCTCTCAAACTCGCAGTATATTTATTTTGCCAATACCTTTGCCAAATCCTCAGCTGTAAAGTGGAAGAACTCAGCAACTTTCTTAGCAGGACCAGAAGTACCAAAGTTATCCAAGCAGAAGCAATTTTCTTTTGAAGTGAACTGGAGCCATTCCATAGAAATGCCGGCTTCTGTACAAACGATGCGTTTTGTATTTCCAATAATCTTGTCCTGTTCAGCTTTTGAAAGACCTTCGAACTTCTTCAAATCTGGAACAGAAACAACGCGGATTGCTTTTCCGCTTACAAGTTTAGCTGCATCCAAAGCCATGTTTACTTCAGAACCGCTTGCAAGGATTGTGATGTCTGGGTTAGCAGAGCCTTCCTGTACAACATAAGCTCCTTTTTCTGCCATGTTCTTCTTCCAGTCTTTATCAGCTTTTTCGTAAACAGCAAGTGCCTGGCGTGTGAATGCCATACAAACTGGATGATCTTTAGAAGCGTAAGCAATCTTCCATGCTTCCATAGATTCTTCAGGGTCACCAGGGCGGATTGCCTGTACACCAGGAATAGCACGCAAAGAAGTCATAGTTTCGATTGGCTGGTGTGTTGGACCATCTTCACCTACGTAGATTGAATCGTGTGTAAATACGTAAATAACTGGCTGCTTCATCAAAGAAACAACGCGGAGTGATGGTCTGAGGTAATCTGCGAATACAAGGAATGTAGCACAGAATGGGCGGAGTCCACCGTGCAAAGAAATACCTGCACAAACAGCAGACATTGCAAACTCGCGGATACCGTATTCAATTGTACGGCCGGCGCGGTTAGATGGGCTGAATGTACCATTGTCAGTTGCCTTAAATGCAGTCTTGTTTGGTCCCATCAAGTCAGCAGAACCACCAACAAGGTTAGCATAGCGGGCAGCAATTACGTTCAAAGCTTTTCCAGAAGCGTCACGTGTTGCACATGCATCTCCAACTTTGTATTCAACATCTTTTACAGATTCGTCTGTAACTGCATCTGAATGGTAAGCATCCCAAAGCTTCTTGAGTTCAGGATTTTCTTTTGCCCATGCATCAAATTCAGCATTCCAGTCAGCTTCTGCCTTAGCAAATGCAGCTTTTTTGTCTTCAAAATATTTGTATGCTTCTGGTACAACGTAGAAGTCTTTGTCTGTTGGAAGACCAAGAGTTTTCTTTGCTTCAATAATTCCTTCAGCACCAAGAGGAGCACCGTGAACATCAGCTGTTCCCTGCTTTGGAGCACCCTTACCAATTACAGACTTAAGCATAATCAAAGAAGGTTTGTCGCTGCATTTTTTAGCTTCTGCAACAAGTTTTA
>CAMOWQ010000129.1 GCA_946628495.1 uncultured Treponema sp.
TTGACTGGCAGCGATTTTTTGTGTATGCCTGTATTTATAATGCGTTTGCCCTGGGTATTGTATTATGAAATCATGTTGTTCTGGAAAATGAAATGTAAATTGTTTAAGAAAAGTTAGCGCGTTGAAACAATTCCTGAGGCAAAAATTTTTCGTAATATGGTTTTTTTTCTAATCATGGTTTATAATTTAAATTCAAAAAAAATTAATAATTTAAGGAAAATTAAAATGCCAATTACAAAATATCTTGAAAAGAATGCAGAACTTTATCCTAATGACTGTGCGCTTGTGGAACTTAACCCGGAAGTACGCGACAGCCGTAGAATTACATGGAAGGAATTTGATTTAACTCAGCCTGAGCCGAATCTTCCATATCGACGCGAAATTTCCTGGCGTATTTTTAACGAAAAGGCAAACCGTTGCGCGCATTACCTTTTGGAACGTGGTGTACGACGTGGTGATAAAGTTGGAATTCTTATGATGAACTGCCTGGAATGGCTTCCGATCTATTTTGGAATTCTTAAAACTGGTGCTCTTGCTGTTCCTCTTAATTTCCGCTATGCCTCTGACGAAATTGAATACTGTCTTAATCTTGCAGATATTTCCGTTTTATTCTTTGGCCCTGAATTTATTGGCCGTCTTGAAGCAATTTCAGAAAAAATCATGAACCGTCGCCTTTTGATTTACGTAGGCGAAGGTCTTACACCAACTTTTTCCGAAAGCTATTTTATGTCTGCAATGAACTATTCATCTGAAAACCTTAATGTAGAACTTACTGATGATGATGAAGCTGCAATTTACTTTAGTTCAGGAACAACAGGTTTCCCTAAGGCCATTTTACATAAGCATCGCGCATTAATGCATTCTGCTGTCGTTGAACAGAAACATCATGGTCAGAAAAAAGATGATGTTTTCCTCTGTATTCCGCCTCTTTATCATACAGGTGCAAAAATGCACTGGTTTGGTTCGCTTATTTCTGGAAGCAAGGCAGTTTTACTTCGTGGAACAAAACCTGAAATTGTATTAAAGGCAGTTTCTGATGAACATTGTACTATTGTATGGCTTCTTGTTCCGTGGGCACAGGATATTCTTGATTCTCTTGACCGCGGCGACCTTAAAATAAAAGATTTCCAGCTTGACCAGTGGAGGCTTATGCATATTGGTGCGCAGCCTGTTCCAAAAAAACTTATTGAAGATTGGAAAAAATATTTCCCGCATCATGATTATGATACAAACTATGGACTTTCAGAAAGTATCGGGCCTGGTTGTGTTCATCTTGGTGTCGGTAATGATAACAAAATTGGTGCAATTGGTATTCCAGGTTTTGGCTGGAAGGTTAAGATTGTCGATGAAAACCGTAAGGAAGTAAAACAGGGTGAAGTAGGAGAGCTTGCAGTATTTGGTCCAGGCGTTATGGTCTGCTATTACAAAAATCCTGAAGCTACAAAAGAAGTTATGGATGACGAAGGCTGGCTTTATACCGGCGATATGGCAATGATGGATCCTGATGGCTTTATCTATCTTGTAGACCGTAAAAAGGATGTTATCATTACTGGTGGCGAAAATCTTTATCCTGTACAGATTGAAGACTTCCTTCATAAAATGGAAGCTGTAAAAGATGTAGCCGTAATTGGTCTTGCAGACAAGCGTCTTGGCGAAATTGCAGCTGCAATCATAGAGGTAAAGCAGGGATATACATGTACGGAAGAGGATGTTAATAATTTCTGTATGGAGCTGCCAAAGTACAAGAGACCTCGCAAAATCATTTTTGCACCGGTTCCGCGTAATCCTACAGGAAAAATTGAAAAGCCTAAGCTTCGCGAAATGTATCGTACAGAAGACCCTTTTGCTTCTATGCTTAGTGATAAATAATTATTTAATGAAAATATATAAAAAATTCGATTATAAATTTTTTATAATAAGTTGTTATTTATTTAAATCGTGGTATAATTTTAGTATAAATCAAACTTTTGAATTTCTATGAGGTGAGATCTATGGAAAGAATGCAATGTGATTGTTGTGGACATGTCTATGATAAAGATGAAGGTGATCCAAAAAATAACGTAGCTCCAGGAACTGCATGGGCTGATGTTCCTGCTGATTACAAGTGTCCTGAATGTGGAGCAGGAAAAGACAAGTTTATTGTTGAATAATGCTTGAGTTATAATTGCAAAGTTCGTTTGTTTTTGTTCATCAGTTGGTAAGTTACCGAGTTACTGCGAATTACTGGAATTACTGATTGATGAATTCTAACTGTACGGATTTTTAAAAGGCTGCGGCTTAAAATGCATGAATCATTCTAAGCCGCAGTCTTTTTTTTTATTTTTTCAGTTCCGAGCAGATTCTTTCATATTCTGCTTCATCAATTCTGTATTTTTTATTAAGAATAAGCCATGCTGTTGTAATTGCTGCAACCGGTATCAGCGTAATTCCAAGTCTTAACACAAAAAGCTGAGTGCCTGTTGCCTGTGCTATAAAGCCGTCTGCTTTTGAAAGAACTTCTGCAGCAGTTATTTCTCCAGCGCCCGACTGTACTTCAAGAGCACTTACATTCTGACTGATTGTATAAATTCCGCTTACAATAAGCACAAGGTTTACAATTCCCTGGTTTATTGCTCCCGAAAGTTTTGCAGAAAAAGAACGAACTGTAGAAATAATAGAATCATGTCGTTCATGGAATTTATATTCATCATATTCAATTGTGTTGTTTAGCATTACGAGCAGTACAAGATTAAATACGCCCTGACAGAAAAAGATTATAAATCCAATTGCATTGATGATAAAGCTGTTTTTAGGTATTACATATCCTACAAGAAGCAGCAAAACGTAACCAAGAATTGTAATCAGCGTGATGAGTGAAAGAAGTTTTTTGCGGTTCATCAATTTTGTGAGGAATGGAAATGCAATCTGCGAAAGAAGGGTTCCAAGTCCGTACATCACCGTAAAAAGAAATACGAGATTGCCGCCTTCCGAATAGCCGAATTCAAAATAGAAGAAATTCATTCCGAACATCAATAAAAGATTCATGCCAATATTAAACAGAAGCGATGAAATCCCTGCCAGTATAAGCTGGTCGTTTCTGCCAAAAATCCTGAACATATCTTTTAGTGAAAGTGTGTCGTTGTTGTCTTCGCTTGCATGATGCCGTTCGCGTACACCGATTACCGTAATTGTCTGAAAAAGTATAAATCCTAATGCAACAATTAATGCCGTGATTCTGTAGGCATTCACCGCATTGCCCGCTATAACCGTTGGAACGATTCCTGCAACACTGAACTGTCCAATGCAAATAAAAATACTCATCAAGGTTACAAGAATATTTCGTTCGCCCGCGTCGCTCGAAAGAGAAGGAAGCATTCCCCAGTAGGCAATGTCGTTCATGGTGTAGGTCATTCCCCACAAAAGATAGCTTATTCCAAAAAATACGACGAATCCCCAGCCGGTCGGGCGTATCGTGAACAATGCAATTATTACAAGCGCGTTCAAAATTGCACCCGCAAGAATCCATGGTTTGTATTTTCCAGCTTTAAAGTGACAGTTTTCTATTATAATGCCCATCAACGGATCATTTATTGCATCCCAGATAAGGCATACTACAATTATCACTGAAATTGCCCCAAACTGTGCAACGGTTAATTTCATTGTATACTGAATGTAGGTCATCAGATACATGCTGACCAGTGCGTATGCGGCATCTCGTCCGGTTGCACCAATCGAATAAGTCCATTTTGTTCTTCCGTCTAGTTTTTCCATTTTTTGTTTATCCTCAAATTTATTTTCCGTTTGCTTTTTGTACAATCTTTTCAACGAATTTCTGCGAAAGTGCGCCGCCGCTTGTGCTTATAAGGCTTTCCAAAGGATTTTCGCGTAATGCGCTTATTGCAATTTTTACCGAAGGGTCGTTTCGTGATTTTCCATGACTCGAAACAACCATTGCCTGTTCTATAAAAAACAGCAGCATTTTTACGTAAAAACTTTCTTTTGCCATGTCGCCAAGATTGTCGGCAGTTGTGAATGTGCCTTTGTGATGCGGATTTACGCGGCAGTCTGTAAAGAATGATGTATACAATTCTTCGTCAGGTGTGTAATCTGAATTGTCGTTGGAATGCTGTATGCAGTTTTCCTGAGCAGCCGTTGATTTTTCTAGTTTTACGATAACTTTCTGTTCAATTTTTCGAATTGATTTAGCTGCCATTATTTCGTATTCACCAGGCTGTTCTATGAATGTATGACATGCCGTATCGTAAGTTTTGAATGAATTTTCATCCAAAATGATTTTTACCTGTGCCGTCTCCCCAGCTTCAAGGCGGACTTTTTCAAAGCCCCGTAATTCCGGATATGCCGTGCAAACTGTATTTTTGTTTATGTCCGTGCTTATAAATGCATTTTCATCATTCTTTTTACGCACGTAAATCTGTACGGTTTCCATTCCTGCAACGCTGCCCGTATTTTTTACATCAAGCGTAACGCAGCTGTTTTTTGCATCAAATTCCATTGAGGAATATTCAAAAGTGGTGTAGCTCAATCCAAAACCGAATTCATGACGGACAGAAATATTTTTTGCCTCGTAATGTCGGTAACCTACAAGATTTCCTTCCAGGTATTCGATATTGTCTTCTTCTGTTGCAAAATTTCCATAACAAGGAATGTCTTTTTCGCTTAAAGGAAATGTTTCTGCAAGTTTTCCGGATGGATTAATATGTCCGCTCAAAAGTTCTGCACAGGCTTCTCCGCAAGCTTCACCGCAAAGATACATATGAAGAATTGCGCGAACTTTGTCTTCAAAATACAGGTCTATCGGTGAACCGCTGAAAGTTACTGCAATTATGTCTGCACCAGTCTGAATGATTTTGTCTAAAAGTTCTGTCTGTACTTCTGGAAGAGAAAGTGTCGTTCTGTCAAAACCTTCTCCTTCAAATTCTTCTGTAAGTCCGCAGAAAAACAGAACAGGCGTTTTTTCAGCAGCAGCTTTTTGTGCCAGTGCCAGTGCCTTTGAATAATATTTTTTTGTATGATTTCCAATTTTTACTGAATAGCCCTGTGCATATTCAACATCGAAACCGCATTTTTTTAAGCTTTCCAATGCATTCGGGTGTGGAGCCGTAGTGATATGACTTGAACCGCCTCCCTGAAATTTCATGAATTCTGCGAGGCTGCCTATAACTGCAATTTTTTGCGGGGCAGCTGATTGTTCGTCTTGTGATGCATTTTTTTCAATTTTCGGGTTTATTGGCAGAATGCCGTCGTTTTTCAAAAGAACTGCCGAACTGCATGCTAG
The DNA here is from genome assembly GCA_946628495.1 of uncultured Treponema sp. GTDB lineage: Bacteria > Spirochaetota > Spirochaetia > Treponematales > Treponemataceae > Treponema_D. Next base: position 5,276 of record CAMOWQ010000129.1, read on the forward strand.
TTCTAATGCCGTTTTGTGCTGATTTTCAAAATCTATTTCTGTATGATTTTTTGAGACTGGCTTTTTCCATTTTTGTGCAGTTTCTATAATCATCCTGTTTGATTCAGAAAGTTTTTGTTTAATTTCTTCGTCGGTGTAAGCAGCCTTTAATTGTTTGTCAAAATAGCCGTAAGAATCAGGCATCGCAAGAGTCATTCCGGCTTTTAAGCATTTTGCAGCGTTTATGCAGGCTCCCCAGTCTGAAATAACGATGCCTTTAAATCCCCATTTTCTACGCAGAATTTCTGTTAAAAGGAATTTACTGGCAGCTGCGTATTCTCCGTTCACCTTGTTGTACGAAACCATCACACTTGCAGGCTTTGCATTACGAACTGCAATTTCAAATGCACGCAGATAAATTTCAGAAAGAGTTTTCTCATCTACAATTGAATTTGAAACCTGCCTTCTTTTTTCCTGATTGTTACATGCATAGTGTTTAAGCGAAGTTCCAATTCCAAGCGACTGCATGCCTTTTATGTATTCTGCTGCAAGAGTTCCAGCCAGATACGGATCTTCCGAAAAATATTCAAAATTTCTTCCGCACAAAGGCGAACGCTTTATATTAATTCCGGGGCCCAGAACGATGTTTACATCCTGACAAAGAGCTTCCGTTGCAATTGCCTGTCCGAGTTTTTTCAAAAGATTTTTGTCCCAGCTGCTTGCCATACAACTTGCTGTCGGAAAACATGTTGCAACGCGGCTTTTGTTCAAATCAGAATAGTCTTCTTCGTCCTGCCGTCGAAGTCCATGCGGTCCGTCGCTCATAAAAAAATATGGAATTTTCCCGTCTGCATCATAAGTTTTCCAGCTTCCAACTCCATTAAAAAGCCTGATTTTTTCGTCGTCGGTTAATTGTACGTCGTTCATAAAAATATTTGAATTTTCTGTCTCGTTCATTAAGACCCCCGTTTTTTTTTATCTTTAAAATTATAAATCACAATTGAGGAAAATCAATAAAAGCATTATGGGGTAAAATTATTTTAGTAAGAACTGGCGTAAGGGAACGAATCGTGGGACAAAAACACTTTTTTTGCGGCGCAACAAAAAACGTGTAGCACATTATTGTGCGGTTTTGAACCACGAGCTCGTGACCGGAAGCCAATTGTTGTAATAATTTTTTATAATGCGAAATTCTTACTATATCCAGGACAAACGCATTATAAATACAGGCATACACAAAAAATCGCTGCCAGTCAAA
>CAMOWQ010000130.1 GCA_946628495.1 uncultured Treponema sp.
AAGTTGAAGAACTTATTAAAAAAGAAGATTTCAAGGAGCTTGAAGACCGTTTCTACCAGACACTTGAATTCGGAACTGGCGGATTACGCGGTATTATGGGTGGCGGAACAAACCGCATGAACACTCTTGAAATTAACCGCGCAACTCAGGGACTTGCAAACTATGTTATCAAGGCATTCCCTAAAGAAGCAAAAGAAGGCACATTAAAAGCCGTAATTGCTTACGACAGCCGTCTTAATTCTGATGTTTTTGCAGAAGCAACTGCATTGATTTTTGCAGCAAACGGAATTAAAGCATATCTTTTCAGCGGATTGAGACCTACTCCAGAGCTTTCTTTTGCAATCCGTACTCTAAAAGCAAACACAGGTGTTGTTGTAACAGCTTCTCATAACCCGCGCATGTACAACGGCTACAAAGCTTACTGGAACGACGGTGCACAGGTTATTGAACCACACGACAAAGGCATTATCGAAGAAGTAAACAAAGTTACAGAAGTTAAGACAATGACTCGTGTAGAAGCAATCGCTACCGAAAAACTTGTCATCATCGATAAAGAAATAGACGAAAAATTCTGGGAAATGTGTAAGGCACAGCTTTTCAGACCAGAACTTATTAAAGAAAAATCAAAAGACGTTCGCATCGTATACACACCGCTTCATGGAACGGGTGCAATGCATGTTGAAAAAGTTCTTGGCGACCTCGGACTTAACATTATTACAGTTCCAGAACAGCGCGAACCAGATGGAAACTTCCCTACTGTTGAAAAACCAAATCCAGAAGAAAAACCTGCCCTTACACTTGCAGTTGAACTTGCAAAAAAAGAAAAGGCTGACGGTGTAATGGCAACTGACCCAGATGCAGACCGTTTCGGAACTGCATTCCCTGACAAAGACGGAAATTTTGTTCTTTTGAGTGGAAACCAGATGGGTGCACTTCTTATGGATTACGTTCTTCTTTCTAAAAAAGAATTTGGCAAAATGCCTGAAAATCCTGCTGTAATCCGTTCTATCGTAACTTCACCATTCGGCGATTACGTTTGCAAGAAATACGGTGTTGAAATGCTTGAATGCCTTACAGGTTTTAAATGGATTGCAGCAATCGAAGCTAAATTCGAAGCAGACAACACACACAACTATGTATTCGGTCTTGAAGAAAGCTACGGTTACAAAGTAGAAAAAGAAGTTATGGATAAAGACGGCGTTTCTGCAGCTGCTATGTGTGCAGAAATGATTTTGTACTGGCGTTCACAAGGCAAGAGCCTTCTTGAACACCTTGATGATATGTACAAGGAATTCGGTTATTTCGAAGACCGTGCAATTTCACAGAACTTCCCTGGACTTTCAGGTGTAGAAACAATGAAAAACATGATGTCAAGCATGCGCTCAAATCCTCCTAAAACTTTAGGCGGCGAAAAAATCGTAAAAATCCGCGACTGCATGAATGACCCTTCGCTTCCAAAGAGCAATGTACTTCAGTTCTATCTCGAAAGCGGTACAATTGTAAGTGCAAGACCTTCTGGAACAGAACCAAAAATCAAGTTCTACATCAACTCTATGATTCCGGCAGGAAATGGTACGGATGCATGGCTTGCAGATGCTAAAATTAAAGCAGGTAAACTCTGTGATGGAATCTCTAGCGACATTCAGAAAATCATTGATTCTGTAAAATAAAAAACTGTTTAATTTTCAAACCGATGATTTTCACCGGCTCATGAACAGTAAAATAGAAATGCCCCGCTTATAAAAAGCGGGGCATTTTTTTTAGCATTTAATTCAGAAAAACAAAACCTGCATTAAACTCCGCTGTGGAATTTTTCAAGAAAATCTTTTCTGTACTGTTCAAAGCAATCATGTTCAATTGCATCCCTTATTTCATGAATCATATTATGAAGGAAATACAAATTATGATAACTTGCAAGAATGGAACTTAAAATTTCCTGTTCTTTAAAAAGATGCCTAAGGTAGGCACGGGTATAAGTTCTGCAAACTTTACAGTTACACTGCTTATCGACCGGTTCAAAACTATGAGTCCAGCGTTCCTGCTTAATAGAAAGCATTCCGTTATGAGTAAAATAAGAACCGTTACGGGCATTTCTTGTAGGAAGAACACAGTCAAACATATCAATTCCGGCCTGTACCGCATCAAGAATATATTCAGGAGTTCCAATTCCCATTACATATTTTGGTTTTGATTCCGGCAGATACTGTACCGTATAATTCATAAAATGAGTGAATTCCTGTGCAGATTCCCCTACACTAAGTCCACCGATTGCAATACCAGGCATATCAAGACCGGACACGAATTCTGCGCTTTGTTTTCGTAAATCTTCGTGAAAATGCCCCTGAACAATAGGAAAAAGCATTCCCTTATAGCCGTTTTCTTTCTGAGTTTCCCACTCTTTTTTTGCACGTAAAAGCCAGTCCGAAGTGATTTTCAATGCACTTTCAGCTTCCTTCCGCGGTTCGTTATAGCCGGTACAAACATCAAGCTGCATCTGAATATCAGAATTAAATTTTGTCTGTGTCTGGACAACATTTTCAGGAGTAAAAAAATGATAACTTCCGTCAATATTACTCTGGAATTTTACACCGTCATCTGTAATTTTTCGTAATTTAGAAAGAGAAAAAACCTGAAATCCGCCTGAATCAGTAAGAAAATTCCGGTTCCATTTTGAAAAACCGTGAAGTCCGCCTGCTTCTGCTATCAAATCTGCTCCCGGCCTTAGGTAAAGATGATAAGTATTTGCAAGTATGATTTCAAAATTAATTTCTTCAAGAAAATCCTTAGGCATTGCCTTAACGGTTGCATTTGTACCGACCGGCATAAAAACAGGAGTCTGAACATCACCATGCGGAAGATGAATAACACCAGTTCGCGCTTTTCCATCAGCTGATTTATGCTTTATGTCAAAAATTTCATTCATTATCTGCCTCCATAAAAATTTAATATGATTAAATAATATATTTTATGTACGAGAAAAACCTAAAAGTATGGTACTCAAAGCAGTAAACACAATTACTGGGAACCATGCTCCCATAAAAGGAGAAATTACGCCGAATTTTGCAAGAAGCATGGTCATCATCTGGAAAACATAAAAAAGAACACATGCTCCCATTGAAGAAGCAAGGCTTATAAGCAGGACATTCTTTTTTGTTTTGCCTGTAAGTCCTATAGAAAGAAAAACAACGATAAATACAATAAACGGGAAAGAATATTTTTTATAATAAACCGAAAGCTGCTCCTGATATGGTAAACCTGCTTTTTTTAAGTGATTTATATATATCTTTGCATCTTTTGTATTTACAGCTTCGATTTCTACTGTATTTTTTCTAAAAATTTCATAGGATTCATCCAGACGCGTCAAAAGTCCAGAAGATGCAGCAACCAATTCCAAAGAAGTTCCGTTATAATGATATTGAACAGGATCCTGCAATTCCCAAAGCATCTTTTCTTCCTGCCACTGGGCCCTACGAGAATAGATTATATCCTCAAGAATTTTTTCATCATTTCTAAAAACAATATACAGGTCTTCAAGCCGGCGCTGAGAATCATTATAACGCCTTGCCTTGTAAACAATCCGTGAATTATCAGAAATAACAATTATGCTCGAATTATCAGCAACCGTTTTTATATTCAAAATTTTATTCTGCAATTCAACTTTTTTTTCATAAGTAGGAACAACAACTGAATTTTCAAAATAAAACATTCCAAACGAAAGTGCTATGGATAAAAGAAGAAGCGGAAATGTAAAACGGAATAACGAGACTCCTGATGCAAAAAGCGCTTCCAGTTCGTTATTGGCATACAAATCACTGAGCGTAAAGGATGTTGCAAAAAGCATTCCCATAGGAATTGAATACCACATTGTTTTTGGAATATAAAGTTCCATCACCTTTAAAACACTTTCTACAGGCGCCTGAAGCTGAAGATATTTTGAGATATTTATAAACAAATCAACAAGATTCAATACAAGCGAAAAAAAGAATACGGAACCAAGAAAAATCGGGAATATTTTTTTATATATATAAATAATAAGTTTCATTTTTTCAGGAGGACGATATAGAAAATAAGTCCCGCACCTCCCATCAAGAAATTCGGAAGCCACATACTCCAAAATCCATCAAGTCCGTTTCTGGTAACAAGAAGCTGTCCTGAAATCTGCATTGCCCAATAAAGAAAACATATTACAATTCCCACCAAAAGACCGATTGTCTGTCCGTTATGCTTACCAAATAAAAAAGCTATCGAAAAAGCAAGAAATGCAAAGAATATTGAACCGAACGGCAACGCGAACTTTTTATTGTATTCCATATTCCAGATATTTAGACGCATTCTATCTGTATCAGGATTTAGCCGCATTTTTATAAGTTCCTGTTTCAAATCGTATGAAGTCATTTCTCTTGGCGAAAGAGAAAAATTATTATTAAAAACAGAATCAAAAATGTTCAGCTGCATTTCCTGTGAATTTATAACATCATAATTACCTTTATTATTTCCATTGATTATGGCAAGAACAGAATTCTGCATTTCAAGCTGCATTAAAACACCTTCCGATTTTGAACCTGTCAAATATGATTCACCGGCAACAATCAGACGGTCATCTCCATTATTAGCCTTATCAAAAAGAACGATATCAGAAACAACACCGTCATTGGATTCTCCAATTACAATAGTGGAATCGCCAAGCTGTTTTATACTGTTTGCCTCAAGTTCTACAGAAGGGTTTGACTGCATGATTTTTCTGTAAAGTCTGTAGTATTTCATTGTACCAACAGGAAGAAGGTAATCATTTACAATAAAAGAAAGTATCGAAATAATCAGCCCCAGAATCATGACTGGTATAAGAATAGTTCTGAAAGCCTGTCCAGAGGCACGGAAAATCAAAATTTCATTATCACTCATCATACGGCCAAGACACATTAAAAAACCTACTAATGTTGCAAATGGAGCCGACTGTGCAATTATAAAAGGAAGACTATAGATAAGAATTCTTGTAACATCCCAAAATTTAGCTCTTTTTGAAAGCAAATCTTCGGCAATAAGAAGAATTTGATTTACAAAAAAAATCATAAAGAAGAAAAAGAATGCAACAAGAAAATAAAGCGTCAGTTCCTTAAAAATATATTTTAAAAGAACATTACTTTTTAGTCTTTTGTTGCGAGGATTTTTTAGTCTGTCTATGATATGAGGAACAGATAATATCACAAAATTTTCCCTTCTTATTTATTGTACACTGATTTTTGCTTAATAAAGAAACAACCTTACGCACCCGTCGAACCGAATCCTTTAGCTCCCCTTTCTGTTTGTGAAAGATTCGCGGTCGGTTCGAAAGATGCCTGTATTACAGGAGAAACAATTATCTGTGCAATTCTATCTCCGTTATGAACTGTAAAATCTGCATTACCAAGATTTATAAGAATAATTTTAAGCTCGCCACGATAATCACTGTCTATTGTTCCCGGCGTATTCAGAACAGTAACACCATTTTTTGCAGCTAAGCCTGAACGAGGACGAACCTGAATTTCATAACCATCTGGAATTTCAAAAAAAAGTCCCGTCGGAATCATGGCAAACTTGCCGCGTTCTATAACAACATCAGTTTCAATATGAGCACACACATCTGCGCCTGCGGCACCTGCGGTTTTATATTCAGGAATAACAGCACCTTCGGCGGCGATGTATTTTACATTTACCTTATTCATAACAGCGATTATAACAAAAAAAAGCACAGTCTACAACAGACTGTGCCGTATTATGAAAATCAGACAGGCTTCCGCACGGTGATTCAAAATGCTCGCGCCTATCTGATTTTCATAGTCAACATGTATAAAACTATGTCTTATTTCTGTTCATCAATCGCATCAATTGCAAGGGCCGTAAGTTCAATCTTAAACTGTTAGTCTATTCTGCCCTTGCTTGCCCTTTTGCTTACGCAAAACGGCTTACGACGCCACTCGCAAGTCTCGTGGCGAGCCGTTCTTTCGAGAATCCTAAAAAGTTGCACTGTCGTACAACTTTTTAAACGGATTTTCGATTTTAGGCATCAATCGCATCAATATAGCTAAGGTTGAGGCGACCCTGTTTATCTACTTCCAAGAGCTTAACTGGGATTACCTGACCTTCTTTGAGGACATCTGTTACCTTATTAACTCTCTGGCGTGAAAGTTTTGAAATATGACACAATCCCTCTTTTCCAGGAAGGATTTCTACGAATGCACCAAAGTCCATAATGCGCTTTACAGTTCCCTGATAGATTGTTCCAACCTCTGGATCTTCGGTAATACCTTTTACAGCCTTCTTAGCAGCTTCTGCGTTCAAACCGTTCTTAGCGTAAATTGTAACAGTTCCGTCATCATCAGTGTTGATTGTTACATCATACTGCTGGCAAAGAGCCTTAACGTTCTTTCCGCCAGGTCCGATAAGAGCGCCAATCTTGTCTACAGGAATCTTCATTGTAAGAATCTGTGGAGCGTTCTTAGCGAGTGGAGCCGGCTTGTCGATGCACTTCTCCA
>CAMOWQ010000131.1 GCA_946628495.1 uncultured Treponema sp.
CGGGCGATTTTGAAATTCGAACCTCGACCGGTAGCATTTTTCTTTTGGTGTATTCGTTTTTATAATGCGTTTGCCCTGCTGATTCACATGATTGTTATAGAATTCATAATTTGTTTTCGCTATAATCAAGGCATTATGGCAAAAATACAGATGAAAAACGCTATCGCCGAACTTGACGGCGATGAAATGACACGGGTTTTGTGGAAGGTTATTAAGGACGAACTCCTTTTGCCTTATATTGATTTGAAGACCGAGTATTACGACTTGGGTCTAAAGAGCCGCGATGACTCAGACGATAAGATTACTTACGAAGCAGCCAGCGCAATTAAACGTCTGCACGTTGGTGTAAAATGCGCTACAATTACAAGTAATCAGGCACGAGTTGAAGAGTACCACCTCAAACAGCTCACGCCAAGTCCAAACGGAATTATCCGTGCCGAACTCGACGGAACAGTTTTCCGCGAGCCGATTTTTGTCAATAACATTCACGGAACAGTAAGCTGCTGGAAAAAGCCTATTGTTCTTGGCCGACACGCTTACGGAGACGTTTACAAAAACTGCGAAATTAAATGTCCTACAGCAGGAAAAGCAGAACTTGTTTTCACAGGCGTAGACGGAAAAGAAATCCGCAAAACAATTATGGATATGAAAGGACCTGGAATTATTCAGGGAATTCACAATCTTGATGCTTCTATCGAAAACTTTGCACGCTGCTGCTTTACCTACGCTTTAGACAGAAAACTGAGCGTTTGGTTCGGAGCAAAAGATACAATTTCAAAAACTTACGACGGAAACTTTAAGGCAATTTTCCAGCGTGTTTTTGATGAAGAATACAAAGCAAAATTTGAAGCCGCAGGAATTGAATACTTCTACACTCTGATTGATGATGCAGTTGCACGCGTTATGAGAAGCGAAGGCGGATTCATGTGGGCAACCAAAAACTACGACGGCGACGTTATGAGTGATATGATTGCCAGCGCATGTGGAAGTCTTGCAATGATGACTTCTGTTCTTGTAAGCCCTGACGGAAACTTTGAATTTGAAGCAAGCCACGGAACAGTTCAGAAGCACTATTACCGCTACCTTAAAGGCGAAAAAACTTCTACAAACCCGGTTGCAACTATTTTTGCCTGGACAGGAGCTCTTGCAAAACGCGGCGAACTCGACGGAACACCAGAGCTTGTTGATTTTGCAAAACGTCTTGAAAAAGCAACGCTTCAGACAATTGAAGAAGGATATATGACTGGTGACATTGCACGTATCGCTGAACCAGCTGCTAAAGAAGTTCTCGATTCATGGCAGTTTATTGCGGCTATTAAAAGCAGACTTTAGGCTAAAACCTTAACCTTCAAAAATTTCTACGACGAGAACCTTTCCTTTGGAAACAAAAACCTCGGCAGTTTTTCCAGGCAAAACCTGATTACTGATTCCGAGCTGAAAATCACAGGAAAGGTTTTCGTTATTTAACGGATATTTTGCATTTTTTATTGTAACACCAGAAACATCACCGGAAACAGTAAGCACCGAAAAATACCTGCATTTATCTTCTATAAAGACAGGCTTACTTCCAGCAACCCTCATAACAGAATAATCATCTGCAAGAACTGCATTAATTCCCCTGTCATAAAGATAAGAAAGAATTGAAATATTACCGAAAGCATGGTCAAAACGAGCCCCCATTGCACCAAGAAAAAGAAAATCATCGTATCCAAGACTTAAAGCATATTTTACGGCATAAAAAGTATCGGTATCATCTTTTTCGCGTGGAAGCCTTATGATTTTTGCATCGATGCATGCATTTTCATAGCGATGAAGTTCTTTTTCGGGGCAGGAATCAAAATCACCGACGATAACAGATGGTTTTACACAAAGCTTTTCTGCATGACAAAGTCCACCGTCACAAAAAATAAAAAAATCATCCTTACAAACAAGGTCTTTTGCTCTTTCATAATTACGGATTTCGCCTGCAGAAACAACAACGCAACGTTTCATGCTTTCAGAATTTCCATCCAGCTTTTAGAAACACGATCTTCGGGATTCAATCCAAAAAGACGGACAAATTTTTCAAGGGAAGCACGCACAGTATCAGCAGGTATTTTGTCATCCGTAACCTCAATTTCTATAAATTTAAGGCCGTTCACCATTTCCAGTTCTACATGAAAATCAACATCCGGCAGAACCGACGACCTGCAGTTTACAGAAAGAGCATTCTTCTTTTTTGCAAAAAAAACATGATAGCCTGAAAAAAGCAGAAGGTCTCGAAGCACGTCAGGATTTTCTATATAAGTTTCATCCTCACTGTTAAATTCAATTCCTTTTGCAATAGCCTTACGCTTTATGCAGAAAAATGATTTTGGTTTTAAATCAATATCACAGCAGGAATCAGAATCCGCAAGTTTATTTTCAGAGTTTATATTACCCGAAGAAATTTCAGGCACATTCTCGTAACGCTCAGACCTTATTCGTATAACCTGAGGCTCACCAATTGCACGCCGCTCCTCCTGAGTATCATAACGGGAATAATATTCATCAGATTTTTCTATACGCATAAGGCTTTTCAAAACGACATCAATATCATCCACCTTTTTCTGCCCAAAAATTACAGAACGGATATAATCATACACAGAATCCGAAACCGGAATCTTAATTTCTATTTCTCGACCCATAAAACTCTATTCTCCTACTGTGCTACTGCGAATGCTTTTAAATCCTCATAGAACTTCGGATATCTTTTTTCAAGAATTACAGGAACTCCCTTTTCATCAAGAAAACAGTGAGAACTTTTTCCTGTAAACACAACTTCACCATCTTTTTTAAATTCATAGGCAAACACAAGTTTTACAGCAGAGAGTTTTTCAATTTTCACATCAATCGAAATAACATCCGGAAACGTTGTAGGCTTTTTGTATGCACATTCAATCGACATTACAGGAGAAGCAATTCCTTCCTCTTCAAGTTTTATAAAACTCCAGCCAAGCTGATCCAGAAAATAAATGCGTGCTTCTTCCATCCAGCGCACGTAATTTGAATGATGAGTAATTCCCATCTTGTCGGTCTCGTAATAATTTACTTTATGTTCGTATGGTTTCATATTTCTATATTCTGACATTTTCATTTTTTTTGTCAATATACAGATTTTTCACATACATAATTTCTACATGCAGATTTTCCACAGACAGATTTCCCGCAGACCATTCATACAGATTGTCTACATCCAAATTATCCGCGCAGGCCATCCACCCTTACAGACGTATCAAAAGACAAAAATAAAATATTTTAGTGCAAATTTTATAGATATTTTTTACCACTAAAAAAAATTTACGGTGTTATAATTGATTTTATTATGTAAAACTTTAAGGCTCAAATTTTCAGTAGACGCCGAAGGTTTTCAAAACAAACAAAACATGGCAGAAAATGCTTACACAGGAGAAAAAAACATGATTTCTTACAACAACGAAGCAAAAACTTTCAGACTTGACACTCCATCATCAACTTACTGCATTGCTATAACAGAAAAAGGATATATTGCACACAGTTATTATGGTTCTAAAATCGGGGATGATGATGTTACATATCACGCACGTCCAGAGGAATATTACAAAGGACAGGATCCTGCAATTTTCCGCGAAAAACTTACGCTAATGGATTTTCTTCCGATGGAACTTCCGACAAGCGGCATTGGAGATTTTCGAGAAACAGCCCTTGCAGTTACAGATGCCGACGGTCACAACGGAATTGAACTTAAATATAAATCTCACAAAATTATAAAAGGCGCACAAAAACTTTCAGGACTTCCGGCAGTTTTCGGTGATGAAAAAGACTGTTCTGTTCTTGAAATAACTCTTGAAGATTCAATACTCAATGCCGAAGTAACCTTAATTTATACAGTTTTCGAAAAAATTGATGCCATTGTCCGTTCTTTAAGAATTAAAAACAACGGCAAAAAGCATTTTTACATAACAAAGGCTCTTTCTGCTGCTTTTGATATGGATGAAGAAAATTTTGATATGATAACTTTGCACGGAAGCTGGGCAAGAGAGCGTCATATAGAAAGGCATCCTGTTCACAGAGGAAGGCAAGGTGTTGTTTCAATCCGTGGAGAATCTTCTCATCAGGAACATCCGTTTATGGCAATTCTCGACCACAATGCAGACGAAAACAATGGACGCGTTTACGGATTCAGTTTTATCTACAGCGGAAATTTTATTGCAGGCGTTCAGAAAAACCAGTTCGACACTGTAAGATGCCTTATAGGAATCAATCCTGAAAATTTCTGCTGGAAACTTGAACAAAACCAGACTTTTGATACACCACAGGCAGTTCTTGTTTATTCTGATAAAGGTCTTAACGGCATGAGCCACGCCTTCCACGATTTATTCCGTGAGCATCTGATACGTTCTCCATACAAAAATTCAATGCGTCCAATTCTCATCAACAACTGGGAAGCTACTTATTTTGATTTTAACGAAGAAAAACTTTTACAGATTGCAAAAGAAGCTTCAAAAGATGGAATTGAAATGCTTGTTATGGATGACGGTTGGTTCGGACACCGTTCTTTCGACGACAGTTCTCTTGGCGACTGGATTGTAAACGAAAATAAAATACGCGGAGGCCTTAAGAAACTCGTTGATGAAGTAAATAAACTTGGAATGAAATTCGGCATCTGGTTTGAACCGGAAATGGTATGTCCTGATTCTGATTTATATAGAGCACATCCAGATTGGGCAATTCAAATTCCTGGACGTGAACCGGGCATGAGCCGGCAGCAGTATGTGCTTGACATAACACGCAAAGAAGTACGTGACTATATCTACGAAAGCGTTTCAAAAATCCTTAAAAGCGCAAATATTGAATATGTAAAATGGGATATGAACCGCCAGCTTTGTGATATCGGGTCTGTTTCCCTGCCTGCTGACAGAATGGGCGAATTTTTCCACCGATACGTTCTTGCCGTTTACGAAATGCAGGAAAGGCTTATTACGGATTTCCCGAATCTGCTTCTTGAAAACTGCTCAGGCGGTGGTGCAAGGTTTGATCCGGGCATGTTCTTCTACAGTCCTCAAATCTGGTGCAGCGACGATACTGACGCAATCGAACGTTTATCCATTCAGGAAGGAACTTCGCTTGTCTATCCACTTTCAACAATGGGAGCGCATGTTTCAGTATGCCCTAACCATGCATGCGGACGGGTTACACCATTTAAAACACGAGGATATGTTGCTTTAAGCGGAACTTTCGGTTACGAACTTGATATTACAAAACTTCCGCCAGAAGAACGAAGCATGATTCCAGGACAGATTGCACTTTATAAAAAATTCAGCCCTCTAATCCGTAACGGCGACTACTGGCGAATTGCCTCTTACAGCCAGAATAATGAATATGACTGCTGGATGTCTGTTTCAAAAGATAAAACAGAAGCGCTTGTTACTTTTGTCCAGGTTTTAAATCATCCGAATTTAAAATCAAGAATGATTAAGATTCCGGGACTTGATGTTTCTAAAAAATACAGAATTTCTTATCCTGATGAAAAGGACGGAACAGATTCTGCTTTTGAACTTTCAGGACTGACATTACAAAACGCAGGCATTCCTGTAAAACGCGACTGGGGGGATTTTCAGGCAAAGTTAATCTACATTCAGGCTATCTAAAGTATTAAGGTTTTGTACAATTTGTTTATAACTGAATCCTGATTTTAAAAGGGCGGCGATAAGTTTATCACCGCTCTTTGTTTTTCCAAGCTTTTCGCAGGCACAGCGGCAAATCTCATCCTCGTCATTTTCTTCAAAAAAAACATCGACAGCAGAAGAAGCTGTTTCCCTGTCAATTCCTCTTGAAGAAAGTTCTGCTATAAGTCTTGTTCTTCCTTCATAATGATTGATTTTCCGCGAATTTAACCACGCCCGTGCATACCGCAAATCGCTCAATAAATTTTTAGATTCAAGAAAATCAAGCGCAGCATCAATGTATTTTTTTTCGTAGCCTTTTTTTACAAGTTTTGAAGTGAGTATAAAACGGCACTGCTCTGCCCTTGCAAGATATTCAACAGCCTTAAATTCTACGGCAGCAGCAAATCCTGCGTCGGCAATTTCTTCGGCATCTGAATCATAAAACTCTGCACCAGGAACTATATCGTCCCCGCAAACTGAAAGCAGATATTCTTTTCTGATATAAAATGCGCTGCCTTCACTGCATGAAATTTTCAGCATTCCTTCATAAGAAGTTATTTCAACTTTTTCTATTGTCATACAATAAATATAATTTATTTATTTTAAGTTGCCCATAAAAAAGATGTTAAAAAACATACTTTCCCAGGACAAACGCATTATAAACATGAATACACCAAAAGAAAAATGCTACCGGTCGAGGTTC
>CAMOWQ010000132.1 GCA_946628495.1 uncultured Treponema sp.
AATTCAATGCTCGAAGAAGAATATACAACTGAAAGTATAATGATTGCAAAATTCATAATGGACGGACTTCAGGCACAGATTGGAAAAGAATCAAAGGCCCGTGGAATAAAAGCAGAGGAGTGGTTTGTCGTTAAGAATGCAAATATGCCTAGCGTACTTATTGAATTGGGATTTGTTTCCAATGAAAAAGAGGCCATGCTTCTGAATGATGATAAATACTTGAAAAAAGCAACGCTTGGAATATATAATGGAATTGCAGCATTTATATCGCATTTTGAACGTTCAAGAGGATTTACATCTTTACAATGAAACAGACTTTTATTTCTAAGAAAAACACAATCATACTTTCAGCATCTGGTCTTGCCGTGCTTATTCTTTTTACAGTTTCTTTTGTGCTTTTCAATGTTAATAATACAAAAAAAAGATTTGTTTATATCTTTCCGTCGGCAGATAAAAGTGTTTACGTTCTTGAATCCCGATATCTTTCAAAACCTCAGGAAAGACTTTCAAGACAGAAACAGTCGGAATATTATCTTCGCAAATTTGTAGATGATCTTCTTCTTGGCGCAACAACAGAACGTACAAAACTTCTGTTCTGTTATGGTACTCAAGTCCAGTCTTGCTTTATCCGCGATAATACAGTTTATCTGGATCTTTCAAAAGATTTGCTTCGTCCTCAGTCTGATTGCGCAGATATTAAGGAAGGAGCCGCTCTTCTTATCATGAATATAAAAAGGAATTTTAAGGATATAAAAAAAGTAGAATTGTTTGTTGATAAAGTTCTTGCATATGATGGGGCAGATTTAAAAATTACCCAATTTTATGAATAAATTAAATTGACAAAACAATTCACATAATAGATAATATATAAATATACAAGGCTACATCGAATTGATAAAAAAGGAGCTTCAATATGAAGAAGACTTTAAGTTTAATTGCAGCTGCTATGCTGCTCGTAGGTGGCGTTGCTTATGCAGACGAAGCTATGCTCATCGATTTCACTCTTCTGGATGCTGATTGTGTTGCGGACGAGAACGGTAATAATCAACAGAACAAGCGTACTGTAATGGATTATTCAGTTAGTGCTGGTGCAACATTTACAACAGATCAGAAAGACCTTATGAAAACATCTTTAGCTCTTCCTGAGTGGGAAGTTGAATTAAATGCTTCTGCTCGTAATGTTGGAAGTCTGGCTGATTCAAGAGTCGTTGCTGCTCCTGTAAAAGATTCAGCTGATGTTCCATTTGCTGGTGGAAAAGTTATGGGTGTAAGAATCCTTTTCCCAACTTGGAATTCAAATGCGAATGCCAAAATCGTTCCACCATTTGATATTCCTGCTTATGAACCATTATCTACAGCAGATGATAACGGTGTAAGACAGGAACCGACTGATGAAGAAAAGGCAAGCGGAAAGACATTGTTTGAAGGTGGATACGGAGTTGTAAAGAACGTTGGAACTCTTAAATCTATTTCTGTTACAACAATGGGTATGAACTATCCTCACGGATTGTACGTTATGCTTTCAGATACAGATGGAATTGAGAGAAGATATTTCATGGGATATCTTGGTTTTGACGGATGGAAAGAACTCAGATGGAATAACCCACAGTACCTTTCAGAAATCAGAAACAGAGAAATCCGTGTATATCCAATCTATCCAAGAGGACTTCCTTTTGTTAAGTTCCAGGGATTCCAGGTTACAAGAGATGCTGCTCATATCGGCGGCGATTTCATCGGATATTTCAAAGATGTAAAGATTATTTACGACAAAGCACTTCTTACTAGTGACCGTGATATCGCTGATGAAGACCTTTGGGGAATCATTGGAAAGAAAGAAAGTGCAAGACAGAATGCTGAAATGGAAAGATTCGGTAACAAACAGGTTAACCGCTATCTCGAAAAGGCTAAGCTTGCTACAGAAGATAACTTTACTTCAAGCTTGAACAAAGATTCTGGTGCAGAAGTACAGTAATAAATACTTTTGATGATTTATAAAACCTTTATACTATTGCTACTTTTTATGGTAGCAATTCGGTAAAAAACTGTATTTATAATATAGTTTTGCTGGAAATAGTATAAAGGTTTTTTTATTTAACCTGTAAAACTTATATCACTATTTTATTGCTATGGAAAATAAATTACCTTCAAAAAAGAAAATCAAAGAAAATTACGAAGCATACAGAGAATATTTCCTTGAAATAATGGATAATATCATCGTAATTTTAAGGCAGAATATAAAATTATCAGCACAGCCAACTTATAAGACACGTGTAAAGAGTTTTGAAAGTTATTATAAAAAACTTCTGCGGGTAAAGGCAAAGGAAGCTGCAGAATCTACCGGACTGCTGTATCTTACGGATATGATGGGAATTCGTATGATATGTGCATTTCTTGAAGATATAAATATTGGTCTTGAACAGATTAAGAAAGTTTTTGATATTAAGGAAGTTGAAGTAAAGGGTGCTGAAAAAAAATTCAGTGAATTTGGTTATGAATCAATTCATGTGCTTATAAAAATACCGGAAAATTGTAAGCCTGAGTTAGCAGGAAAATATGCAGAATTAAAACCGCTTACAGATGAAATTGTCTGTGAAATTCAAATAAGAACAATTCTGCAGGATGCCTGGGCGGAAGTAGAGCATGAACTTATTTATAAAACCGAGTTTACGCCTTTTGACATGCCTTTAAGAAGAAAACTCGCTTCTTTGAATGCTTCGCTGACTCTGGCTGATATTACTTTTCAGGAAATCCGTGACTATCAGAATAAACT
The DNA here is from genome assembly GCA_946628495.1 of uncultured Treponema sp. Lineage (GTDB taxonomy): Bacteria > Spirochaetota > Spirochaetia > Treponematales > Treponemataceae > Treponema_D. The sequence goes on from CAMOWQ010000132.1 coordinate 2,771, forward strand.
TCAGAAGGAACTGGAAAACAGAAGACAGTCCTTTTATTCTATGGCAGATCATCTTCTTGATGAAACAAAGGTTGTTTCAAAACAGGATGAAAATGAGTCTATTCAGCGAATAACGCCTTATGTGCAGGGTACGATTGATGATATGCTTCTTAATGCCATTCAGGCTCATAATGCGGGCAATCTTAAACTTGCAGTGGAAATTTACACAAAAATTATCAATTCAATTTCTGATGATGACAAAAATATTGCAGCAGTAATTAGAAAGCATCGTGGAATGGCATATTTTTCCATGAATGATTTTGACGACGCTCTTGCAGATTTTAATGTCAGCATACAGTATGATCCAAAAGCTTACCGTACATATTATTATATGGGAATCGTTCATTCTATCAGAAAAGAATATAAGGATGCCGTTGAAAATTTTACAAAGTCTCTGGAAATTAACAGCTTTCAGGCTCATACTCATTACAGACGTGCAGTTGCATATTATGAAATTCAGGAATATGAAAAATCTATGGATGATGTAAGCTCTGCTTTATCTCTTGGATTGAATCCAGATGACTGTAAAGGCTTGCAGGAAAAGCTTGTAAGTAAATTCGATATGAAAATGTAAAAAAAATAAAAAAAATGTAAAATTTGTGTTTTAGCTATTGACGAACTTTGTTATAACTGATATATTACAAACATCAATCACGAATTGAGATGTCTCCTTCGTATAGTGGTTAGTACATCGGGTTTTCATCCCGACAACACAGGTTCAATTCCTGTAGGAGATGTAAGGACTGTCAAAAAGGCAGTCCTTTTTTTTTGTTTGAATGTTTTTTATAAAACTGAGTAACTGTATATACGGAAATGGAAATAGAAAAATATTTTACGCCAGAAACAATAGAGATTATAAAAAAGGCAATTTCAGATGCTGATGGAAGGGAAGTTTTCTTTACCGGCATATTAAACGAAAAGGGAATTGTGCATGAAGTAAAAATCGGTTCTCGAGGTAATGAACATTCTGTACCTGTGAACTTTTCAGATTTACAATCTGCTGATGTTTTGATTCATAATCATCCGAGTGGTTTTTTGAATCCATCTGAAGAAGATATAGGTGTTGCTTCTAATGCATCGTATAATGGAGCCGGTTTTTATATAATAAATAATAATGTAACTGATGTTTATGTTGTTGTAGAGCCTGTTCAGAAACGTAAATCTGTTTTTATAGAAAAAGAAAATGCGGTTCAGATGATTTCTGACGGTGGAAGTCTTTCAAAACTTTCTGAGCACTTTTCACAACGTCAGGGACAGATAGAACTGCTTTCCGGAATTGTTCAGGCATTCAACAATAATAATATTGCAGCGTTTGAAGCAGGAACTGGTGTTGGAAAATCCTATGCATATCTTATTCCTGCAGCTTTGTGGGCAATAAATAATCATGAAAAGGTAATAATTTCGACGGGTACTATAAATCTTCAGCAGCAGCTTTGTGAAAAAGATATTCCTGCCGTTCAGAAAATTATTGGAAAAGGTTTTAAATTCTGTCTTTTAAAAGGTCGTCAGAATTATGTATGCCTTCGTCGTTTGAATGATTCTGCCTCGGTTCTTGATCTTTTTGAGGATGAAACTGCGGATATAAAAAAAATAGCAGAATGGGCTGACGTTTCTGAAACTGGAAGTAAATCTGAATTGCCGTTTAACATAAAAGAAAATGTGTGGTCAAAAATCAATTCGGAAAGCGATGCCTGTATGGGAATGAAATGTCCGTATCATAGTGACTGTTTTATCGTTCGGTCAAGAAAAGAGGCGGCCGGTTCAAATCTTATTGTTGTGAATCATCATCTTCTTTTTGCAGATATAGAATCAAGAATGGAAGGCAGCGGCTATAATGATTCGGCTGTTTTACCACCGTATCGTAAAGTTGTTTTTGATGAAGCTCATGGAATCGAAAATGCAGCAACAAGTTTTTTCAGTAATTCAATAAATAAATTTAAAATTATGAAATTTCTTAATCAGATGTACCGTAAAAGAAAAACTTCACAGACGGGGCATTTGTGCAGTCTTGCAATTTTATCTGCAAATGAAGAATATGCTGCAGATGCTTATGAGCTTGTTTCAAAGATAAAGAATCTTATACAGACCTCTGAAACTCTTGCAAGGGATTTGCTTATATCTGAATATACAAAACGTCTTTTTATTGAATCTGCACGTGATTTTGGACCGCTGCTGGTTTCTCTGGGTCAGCTTGCAGAACTTATTGGACAGTTTAATGGTATTGTCCGGAAAGTTATGGAAGGCGTTGATGAAGAAGATCACGATGTTCCTTATTACTGGGAATCAAAGGTAATTTTACGGCATCTTGAAGATACTGTGCTTCTGTTAAAGAATTTCTGTCAGTGGGATGAAAAAAAAGAATATGTCTTTTGGATTCAGAAAAAAAGGCTTCCTTCTGGTATTTATTCGGAGGAAGAAGATAGGGAATATATTGTTTATACGCAGACACCGCTTGATATTTCATCCATGATGAATGAAGGTGTTTTTTCAGAGATGTCAACCGTCGTATGCACTTCTGCAACGTTAAAAACAGGACGTGATTTTGCATATTGGATGAGACGGACGGGCGTTAATTTTGTTCCTGATGAAAGGGTTTTGCTTGGAGATTTTAAATCTCCGTTTAATTATGAAAAAAATATGTTGTTTGCAATTCCTTCTGATGCTCCGCTTCCTGACAGTCCTTCTTTTCAATTCTATGTTGAAAATGCCGTTGTAAAACTTATAGAGGCGGCTCAGGGAAGGACTCTGGTATTATTTACTTCGTATGATATGCTTAGAAATGTTTATTCGCGTGTAAGCATTAAATTAAAGCATTTTCAAGGCAGATTGATGTATCAGGGGCAGGAGGATAATGCAAGGCTTCTTGAATCTTTTAAGAATGAGAATGAAAGCGTACTTTTTGCAACCGATTCTTTCTGGCAGGGAGTTGATATTCCTGGAGAATCTCTATCGCAAGTTATAATTGCCAAACTTCCTTTTACGGTTCCGAATGATCCTGTTTTTGTTGCAAGATCTGAGGCTATTAAGAACAGGGGAGGAAATTCCTTTATGGAACTTAGTGTCCCGGAAGCTGTTATGAAATTCAGGCAGGGCGTCGGACGTTTGATAAGGCGTGAAGATGATAAAGGTGTAGTTGTCGTGTTGGACAGGCGTCTTGTTGAAAAAAAATATGGTTCACTTTTTATGGCAAGTATTCCTGAGTGTAAAAAATTGTATGAACCGCTGGATACGTTATATTCTGCAATAAATAACTTTATTTTTGGCTGAATGTGATTTATAATGTGAAAAAGTTTAATTGGAGATTTTATGACAAGTCTTATAACATTAATATGTTTAGTTTCAATGATTATTCCTGCATCTATTGCAAATATCTTTATGTATCCTGTTTCAAAAAAAGCCAGCCTTGGAATTTCGAATTATATCGAACATGTTCTGGCACCAAGACTGTTTGCAATAATGCATAAATATAAGAAATTTCATTTTTATGCATATGATGATTATGTAGATCAGCTGCCTGAAAATTTTATTATTATTTCAAATCATCAGAGCCTG
>CAMOWQ010000133.1 GCA_946628495.1 uncultured Treponema sp.
TCATCTGATAGCTTGGATCGTTTTCGTCTACTACGATACAAGATGGGTTTTCGCCGCTAAGAGTTTTAGAAAGTTTTACTTCCTTAACCTTGTCGCCAAGAGCCTTCTTAATCTTTTCAACTACAGGCTTGAATGCTTCTTCCTTTTTCTTTGCTTCTTCTTTATCGCCACCAAGGTCTTCGTCTGAACCGCTGCGGTTTACAGCCTTGAGTTCGAACTCGTTCTTGTATTTACCGAAGCCCGGAATTACGATGTCGTCGATATCATCATCCATAATAAGAACTTCGAAACCTTTTTCTGTGTAAGCCTTAACAAGTGGGTTAGCACGGAGGTTCTTTTCGTCGCTTCCGCTGATGTAGAAAATTGCCTTCTGGTCTGGCTTCATACGCTGAACGTAATCTGCAAAGCTTGTGTAGTTTCCGTCGCCTGTACCAGATGCGTCTGTAGACTTAAAGCGAACGATTTCTGCAATTTCGTCGCGGTTTGCGTAGTCTGAGTAGAGACCTTCCTTCATAGGACGGTTGAAGTTGCGAACGAACTTTTCCCACTTTTCAATTGCCTTTTTATCTTCGTCTTTGCGGTCTGCTTCAGCAATCTTCTTTGCCTTGTCTGCATCTTCACCCATCTTCTTGAACTCGCTCAAAAGTTTCTTTACAGAAGAAGATTTTATATTATCCAAAATGCGGTTCTGCTGAAGGATTTCACGGCTTACGTTTAGTGGCAGGTCTTCAGAATCGATAATACCACGAACAAATCTTAAGTAAGATGGCAGCAATTCGCGATCATCATCAGTAATGAATACGCGCTTTACGTACAATTTCAAACCGCTCTTGTAGTCTGCCTGGTACATATCAAAAGGAGCTGTCTGTGGAATAAAGAACAAAGTTGTATATTCCTGAGTTCCTTCTGCGTGTGTGTGAACATAATGGAGTGGATCCTGTCCGTCGTGACCGAAAGTCTTGTAGAATTCGTTGTAATCTTCGTCCTTAAGTTCGCTCTTGCTTCTCTTCCAGAGTGCAGAAGCACTGTTTACCTGGTCAATCTTGCTCTCGCTGCCAGTTTCTTTTCCCTTGTCATCATATTTTTTCTGTTCGTAGTGAAGATAAATTGGGAATGCGATATGGTCGCTGTATTTTTTAATAAGCTCTTCAATCTTCCAGCGAGACGCAAATTCCTTGCTGTCGTCGTTGAGATGCATTTCGATTGCAGAACCTGTAAGCTCTGGCTTATCAAAACCATATTTTTTTGCAGCGGCAGAATCTGCAGCTACTTCTTCAATTTCGTAAGAGTTTGTACCATCAGAAGACCAGTGCCAGATTTTTCCATCGCCTGCAGCCTTACGTGTATAAACATCAATCTTTTTAGCTGCCATAAATGCAGAATAGAAACCAACACCAAACTGACCGATAAGAGCAGAATCCTTGCTTGCCTCAGCAGTAAGCTGCTCCATAAAGGCTTTAGTTCCTGAGCGGGCAATTGTACCAAGGTTGTTAGTCAAATCCTCGTCTGTCATACCGATACCAGAATCCTGAACGGTAAGAGTGCTTTCTTTTTCATCAAAAGTGATGTCGATTCTTGGCTCGAACTTGATGTTTTTGAAAGCCTCATCAGAAACTGTAAGATACTTTAATTTATCCAGCGCATCAGAACCGTTAGAAACGATTTCGCGAAGGAAAATGTCTTTATTAGAATAAAGTGAATGAATGATAAGTTTGAGAAGTTGATTTACTTCTGTCTGGAATTCGTATTTTGCCATGTGTATACCTCTTAGCCTCCGCGGCAGCGGTCGTGCATGGATGCACGATATCGTAATTTTGCGGAAGCGTATTTGCAATTTGCGAGCAGTGGCGCAGCAAAAAATAGGCGGTGTTTATATAGAAAACTTCGTTCAGAAGTTTTCCTCCCTAAATTCTGCCGGCTAGCTCAATAATATTTAATTTAAAGATAATAAAAATCACGCAAATCGGCAAATTTATTTTTATATGTTTCTTTTCTATTTTGAAGTTTTCGATTTTGAGGCTTACTATTACAAGTTTTTTTATCGTATGTCTTGGGGGCTTATTTTACTTTTATAAATTCTTCCAGCGGGTTTCCAAAAATATCGATGTTTTTGCCGTAAAAGAAATTTTTTGGACGAATAAGTTCCAGATGATACTGTTTTGGTGTTTTTGCGTCAGAAAAAAAAGCTTCGTTTTCGTGAGATTTAGATTCGTTTGCAGAATTCGTCTTATCTGTTTTATTTGAAGGGCTTTCTGCTTCAAGTGCCGCTACAGAATAGAAAAAATCGCCTGCATAATATTTTATAAGTTTGCCTGCCGTGTATTTTCCAACAATTTCACCGTTTTCGTATCTAAGGCATTCCGTAAAATCAAAATCAATTTTTCGTGAATTAATTTTATATTTGCCAACCCAAACCATAATATTCGTGGAATCTGCATAGGAGGCTCGCAGCATTACTTTATGTTTCGGCTGCAAAATCAAATGATGATAATAAAGCTGTCCCTGAGCATCATAATTTTTCATAATCCATTCGCTGTCATAAAAAACACTGTCCTTTTCCGAAAAACATCCGGTAAAAAAGAGGCACGTTAAAATTACAAAAATATAAAACAGTTTTTTCATGCAATTTCCCCTATGAAAAATTTCTGATGATTAATTTTTTTTTATTGGAGGCTCCGGACGGCCTACGGCCGTCCGTCGGGCTTTTCAGGGTTCCGTGCATTTGCACTTCATTGCCTGCGGCAACGGCTTCGCCGCCCTTACAATCCCTAGCCCGATTTTTAGAATTTTACAACTTTAGGAGCTGCTGCAAAACTTGAAATTGTTGCAGTTGCGTTCTTAAAATATAAAACTTCTGTGTTTTCATCATCAGCGGAATACATATTTTTTAGTTCTGGATAATGTTCAAGCATATCAACTTTTGCTTCACGTCTGTCGTCGCGAACCAATTCTCCTGCAAGTCTTAACCATTGTCCGCAGGAACCGTCAAAACAGCAGAGTTCAACCTTTGGATTTTTCTGAATCTGTTTTGAAACGTCTTTTTTCTTTCCTGTCTGAATGTAAAGTTTTCCATCAAAAAGATTGATTGTCCCAAATGGTCTGTTGCGTGGCTGTCCGTCTTCAACTGTTGCAAGGTAATAAGTACCGCATTTTTTAATGAATTCATAAATTTCGTTCATTCTATTCACCTCATTTTATTATTTTACGTTGTCAAAAAAGACAGCGTTTAGTACAGTTTCTCGCCCAAAAGTCGTGCTGCAAGGCTTACTGCCAAAATTGCAGTCTGATTCCGAACATCCAGAATTGGATTTACCTCTACAATTTCTGCCGAACGTACTTTTCCAGTAGTTGCAATTTCTTCCATTAGTAACAGTGCTTCCCGGTTTGTCATGCCGCCAGGGAGCGGAATGCCTGTTCCCGGTGCAAACATCGGATCCAATACATCCATATCAAAACTAACGTGAATAATATCTGTTTTTTTAAAGAATGCAAGGACTTGTCTTACGACTCCGGAAAATCCTATGCAGTCAATGTCGCTCATTGTAAATACCGTAACGCCTGCCTGTTTCATTAAAAGTTTTTCGCCGGGGTCAAGGTCGCGGGTTCCTACAAAGCAGATGTTTTTCGGGTCGATTTTCTGGCCTTCAAAATAAAGGTTTGTCAGTTCCGGAAGTCCTAATCCTGCAGAAGCAGCAAGGCATTCTCCGTGAATGTTTCCGCTTGGTGAAGTTTCAGGCGTATTAAAATCTCCGTGCGCATCGACATATAGTACGCCTATTGATTTGCCCTGCTTTTTTGCCGTTGCACTTAATCCTGCAAGTGAACCGAGGACAATAGAATGGTCGCCGCCTAATACGAGTGGAAAATCACCTTTTGTTGTAATTTTTTCTACTTCGGCAGCCAGTTTTGTACAGGCATTTGTAATTGGTTTAAGGTATTTTGCTTTAGGATTTCCGGGCTCTTCGTATTCCTGCGAACTTGCCCGGAAAATATCGGTATGTTCAAAGGTCTTGTGACCAAGTGATTCAAGTTTTTCTTTAATTCCTGCCAGCCGGATTGCAGAAGGCCCCATGTCTGAACCATGTCGGCTTGCTCCAAAATCCAGCGGCATCTCTAAGAGGTGTACATTCATAGAAAGAATTCTAAGAAATAAAATCTACCTCGTCAAGCATTTTTGATTTTATACTAAGAACTCTTACTCAGCGAACATCTTTTCAATTTGAGTTTTGTAAATTTCATTAATTCTAAAACGCATGATTTCCTGTTTTGCAGAAAGTTCAACACCAACTTCAAATGGTTTTGTAATAAGTGTAAATTTGTTGATTCTTTCGTACATCTTGAATCCTGTCTTAGAATTTACGAGAGATGCAATTTCACCTTCGTACATTTTCTGAATTGGTTCGGAATTCAAAAGGTTTTCGTAAGTATCAAACTGAATACCATTTTCTGCTGCATAGTTGCGAACTTCTTCTTCATCAACAAGAATTAAAGCGCCAAGGAATTTCTGGTCTTGTCCTACAACAACTGCTGATTTTATATATCGGCTTTCAGAAAGTTTTGTTTCAATTGGAAGAGGTTCAAGATTTTCTCCACCGCGAAGAACAATTGTATCTTTAATACGACCCTTAATCTGAATTTCATCGTGAATTGTCATAATTGCAAGGTCACCTGTATCGAGCCAGCCTTCACTGTTGATTGCTTTTTCTGTTAAGTCAGGGCGTTTATAGTAGCCTTTCATTACAGTAGGACCTTTTACCTGAAGAACACCTTCTTTACATCTTCCAAGTACAAATCCGTCTGTAGGATCTACGATTCTAACCTGAACTCCACGTATTGGAGAACCGATTGTTCTGAAAACAGGTGCGGCAATTGGACGAACAGCAACGATTGGAGCAGTTTCAGTCATTCCGTAACCTTCTACGATATTTACACCGATTGCCCAGAAGAATTCATCAATATACTTAGGGAAAGCACCGCCACCGGCAACACCAGCCCTGAAATTCTTTCCGAGCATAGACTTAATTTTTCTAAATACCAGAAGGTCTCCCAAACCAACAATCGGCCATAAAAGAGACCATGGAATAAGGAATAAAATCCACCAGAAAGGAGTATAATATCTTGTAAAGCAAGGATTTTGATTAAACATCAGGCGCTGCATTTTTTTGTGAATGCATGCAACTTTAACAAAGAAGTTGAACAGTTTAAGAACAAATCCGCCTGTTTTGCGCATTTTCTTTGTAATTCCGTCGTATACTGCTTCGAATACGCGTGGAACTGCAGGAAGAATGTTTGGTTCAAGTTTCTGCAAATCTGCAAGAAGAATTGAGCCGACTGGTTTTGAATAACAGATTGCACATCCCTGAATAAGGATTACGTATTCAACTTCGCGTTCAAAAACATGCCATACAGGAAGAACCGATAAAGCTCTGTCGCCAGGATTAAGGAAGATTCGTTCAGGAATTTCATCAAGCTGTGCAAGGAAATTTTTATGAGTAAGCTGAACTCCTTTTGGTGTACCGGTTGTTCCTGATGTAAATATTACAGTTGCTACATCATCGCCGGTTCCTTTTTCGAGCTCTGCTTCAACTTCGCCTTTATGTTCAATTCGCCATTTCTGACCGTCTTTCATCATCTGTGAAAAATAAAGAATCTGAATGCCTTTTTCTTTTGCTGCGGCAAGAACATCTTCCTTAATATCTTCTTCAAAAACAATAAGGCGCTCAATATTTGGAAGTTTGTCTTTTAATGTAACGAATTTATTTACCTGAGAATTGTTTTCTGCGATGATTGTTTTACATTCTGCAATTGTAAAGATTTTTTCAAGATCAACGAGGGTTGCATCACAGCCGCGTGGTACGTCGATAGCACCAATGCTCATGATTCCTAAGTCTGCATGAAGCCATTCTGCACGGTTGTCGGAAATAAGTCCGATTAGTTCGCCACGCTGAATGCCAATGTTAAGAAGGGCAGCAGCAAAATCAAGTCCATACTGGAATAATTCACGGTATTTAATTGGTTCAAATTCGCCGTTTCTTATTCTTTTAAACTGTGCGTTTACTTCAGAAAAATCTTCTGCCGATTTTTTGAGCATTTTTGGAACAGTAAAATCATCGTCAAAAACCATATCAGTCTCCTAAAAAATGAATGACATTTTTTTAAATTTTGTAAATCTTAACCGTAGTATATAGGCTAAACTAAGATTTTACAAGTGCATAAATGATATGGTGAATAAACAGAGCAAACGCATTATAAACATGAATACACAAAAAATCGCTGCCAGTCAAAAAA
>CAMOWQ010000134.1 GCA_946628495.1 uncultured Treponema sp.
ACCAGCGACACACGGATTAACAGTCCGTTGCTCTACCGACTGAGCTAAGGAACCATCAGTTCATTGCTGAACGTGATTAGTATATTAAACAAAAAAGGGTTTTCAGTCAATAGCTGAAAGCCCTTTTTTTAATATTTTTTTATTTTTTTTTAGAAAAAATCCTATTTTTCAAGAAGGAATTCAACTCGTCTGTTTTTCCAGTTGTTGTCCTTATCAGTAGGATTTACTACAGGCTGTGTACCACCGCGTCCGTCTGTTGCAAGGTTGTTTGCAGAAACACCGCGAGAAATAAGGTATGTCTTGATTGCATCTGCACGTTCCTTTGAAAGTGGTGTAGAAGCACGGCCCCAGTTTCTTGGATTGTCTACAGTCTCTTCTTCAGGATTGTTTGTAAGTCTGTTTGCGTGACCAACAATTGTTACCTTGTAATCCTTGAATTTCTTAAGAATGTCTGCAATTCGGTTAAGAGTCCTGAGGTTCTTGTCAATCTGTTCCTGTGTAAGTTTTCCTGAAATATCCTGGAAGTTTGCAGCGTCAGATTCAAAGATGATAGAAGGAACTGCCATCTTAAGGATATTGCCTTCGCGGATAACAAGAACGTCAACAGAAATCATTCCCTTTTCTACAGAAGTCATACCAAGGTTGTCTGTAACGGTAAATTCATAAGGATAATCCATTGCAGACTGAACTCTTTCTGCGTTTCCGTTTGCGTCTTTCTGGGTGTTACTTAAACCATCCCATGCAATATTCTTTGTAATCTGAGATTTTCCGCTTGTTTTCCAGAAATCCTTGCCTTTTGGATCGCGAATGATGAATGACCAGTTCTTGATTTTTGTTTTTGTTGAGTATTCAAGCTGAATGTACTGATCATCTGCAACACCGTCGTTATCCGGGCTGAAATATTCTTCTGGAACTTTCTTAACCTTCAACTGTGGAGGTGTAGCTGTACATACAAACGGAGTTGAAACCGCACTGATTCTGTTTCCTTTTGTATATGTTATGTTAAGAGTTCCTGTATAAGTGCCTTCGCATGCATTTCCGTTTCTGTCTGCACCGTTCCATGTGATTTTTTCTGGAAGATAAGCGCTGTCTTCATTTGACCATCCGTAAACAGATGAACCGTCTTCTTTTCTGATGTCAAAATTCCAGCTTGCAATGCTGTCAGGAACTGTTACGCTGATTGCAAATTCCTGTGTATCGAGGAATCCGTCGCCGTTTGGAGAAATTCCTTCGTTTTCAGCAGTGATGTAAGTTTTTGTTTCTCTGTTATCAAGTACTATGTCTTTAAGAGTTGCTTTGAAAGAGTTTCCTGCATCATCAGTTGAATAGAAATTGATAGAATAAATGCCGTCAGCTGCAATGTTTCCAGATTCGTCTGTACCGTCCCATTCAAGTTCGCTCTTAGAACCATTCCATGAAATCTTTTTGATAGATTTGCCGTTCTGTCCGCGAATTTCCATTGTCCAGAGTTTTTCGTTAGTGCATTCTTTGATTGCAACAGGAATTGTGTCCTGATTACCGTCGCCGTCAGCAGAGAAAGTTGTCCAAGGAATTTCTGTTACGATTGAAGGAGCAACTGTATCAAGAACAAATGCTGGAGTTGAGGCAGAAGTCTTTGAACCGTTCGAAGTTGTTACAGAAAGCTGTGCCATGTAGGTTCCATCTTCGCAGATAATTTTTCCGCTGTCTTTTCCGTCCCATACGAAATTTTTAGGTAATTTTTTTGATTCAGAGACAGAATAAACTGTTTTTCCTGCCGCATTTTTGATTTCGAAAAGATAATCTGCTACATCAGGTGTCTGTGTAATTGGAGTAATTGTCAGAGTATCTTTTGATTTGTCTCCATTTGGAGAGAATGCTGAATCTTCAAGAGTGAGCAAAAGCTGTGCTTCTGTTGTATCAAAAGTTACTTTGTTTGCAGATTTTCCTCCACCAATGTTACCTGCAAGGTCGTTACTTTCTATTACAAAATAATAATCGCCTTTTTCTGCAAGCTGTCCTTTGTCTGTAAGACCGTTCCATGTTATGGATTCTGGAGGATATTCGCCAAGCTGGAATGTTTTTACAATGTCGCCTGCTTCGTTTTCAATGTGTGCGTTCCATTCTGGAACAGGAGCACCGTCAGCAGGAGTAATCATAATTGCAAATGTAACTGTAGATTTCTGGCCTGCACCGAAAATTGTTTCTGAAGGCTTAATCTGAGCTTCTGGTTTTTCTGTATCAAGAATGATTACAGGTGAATAAATTTTGTTTGGTTCATAACCGTTAAGATATTTTGCGCTTACACAAGCCTGATATTCACCGTCTGCAAGTTTCTTGTCGTTGTCGTCTTTACCGTCAAAAATAATAGATTCTGGTGGAATATCACCGTCTTTTGCTCTGTTGTAGGTTCTTACAGGATTTCCTGCCTTATCTGAAATTACAACATCCCATTCTGTAAGCTTGTTTCCTGTTTTTGCTTCAGGAACAGGAATTGAAAGATTGAATGCAATTGTTGAATTCTTGCTCTGTGTTTCTGGTGAAAAATATCTTGAACCGTCAACGTAGATGTTTGTTGCAGGTTTTTCAGCTGAATAGATGATGTTGTTTATTACAGACTGCTGTGCAATGTTTCCGGCACGGTCTGTTGCAGTAATTTCGTAAGAATAAACACCGTCCATAACCTGTGAATCGTCGTCTTTTGTTCCGTACCATTTGAATTCAAGAGGTTCGCTGTTTGTCCATTTGTAGGTGCGTACAACTGTGCCGTCTGCCGCCTTGAAAGTTCCTGTCCATTCGTCTTCCACAGAACCTGCCTGAACAATTTTTAGGAAGGATTTTGCGCCTTCTCCAAAAATTCTGTCGGCTGGTTGAGTAAGATCTATTTCCGGTGCAACTGTATCAATAATTACTTCGTAGCGCTTTGTTTCGCCTACATTGTCGTTATCGTCTGTAGCAGAAATATAATAGAAGTATTTTCCATCCGGAGCGGTTTCACCGTTGTTCATTGCTCCGTTCCATGTTACGCTGTCAGGAATTTCTACTCCTTTTTTTGGTGTAACTAGCTGTTTAAAGAAAGATTTGAATCCTACTTTTTCAGGAAGGGCTTCTTTGTTGCCTATTCTTCGAATTTCATTTCCGTTTTCATCAAGAATTATAAGGTTCCATGTCTTGATATATCTTTTGTCAGAAATGTTCAGAGGAATAGTAAGTTCATCCTGTGTACCGTCGCTGTTTGGTGAAATATATTTTGGTTTTGCAAATGCTGCTGTGGTTGCAATCAAACCAATCATCAATGCAGCGGATAATGTTTTATTTACGTTCATTTGCAGCCTCCTGTTATTCTTCGTCTTCCGGTTCGTCTAACCAGAGATTAATTTCCGGTGGTGTTGAATCCTGCATACCAAGAATAAGGTCTAAACCGCCAGAAATTGCATTTACAGTGTTGTACATCTTTTTATAAGCTGCTGAAATTCTCATTTCGCTTTCGCTCCAACCGTTTCTTTCAAGATATGCACTGTTCTTAACATCAAAATTAAATGTAAAACTCAAACCGACAGACGGAATGTAATTTGCAATTCCTGCAATCGATTCCCTCAGGTTGATTTTTTCGGAAATTGAAAGAACGAGCATGTCTTTTAATGCAAATTTAATGCCTGCATCAAAAATTACGTTCTGAAATCCAGGTGCCGTTAAATCAAGTGCCGCTCCGAGTTTTACTACGTCTGTTGAAAGCAGCGTTGCAGATGCACCGGCCTTTAAGGTTCCAAGCATAGGGAACATTCCGCAAAGAGCTGGATTTTCAGCTGATGTGTAAATTCCGTTAAGGTTTACTGAAGAATAGTTTTTACCAAGGTTCAGAACCGAAGCGGCAACTCTGAAATCCTTCATAAATGCAAGGTTGCCCATGTTGTAAACAAATCCGAGGTTTGCCGAAAGTCCCCAGTCCATTCCGGTTCCAAAAATGAAACCTGTGTTTACTCCAAGACCAACATCAAGTTTTTCTGTTACTTCTTTAGAAAGTCCTCCTTTGATGTTAATGCTGTTGGAAAGGTTCATTTCTGTAAAAGGAACAAAAGTTCCGTTTACGTAAGCACTGTATACATACCATTTTGTTGGAATAAGTATGCCTGCCTGGAATGCACTTCCGAATTTTGCATTGTTTATGTCATTTTCAGAAAGGAGAGCTGTGTAGCCTACGTTTAAATTTACACGCTGTTCTCCAGCAGTAAGGGCAGGGTTTGCGATTAGAGAATCAGGACCTGCAGAAAATAACGGACCTCCTGCAACAGATGCTGATTCTGTTAGAGTTTTAGGACTCGAAAGCTCCAAAAAATTTTCCCCGTTTACCGGAGGATTGTAAGCATTTAAGGCTGCTGTCAATCCCGCAATAATAAAGGATGTAATAACAATTTTTTTCATAAGAACTCCTGTACTAGAAAAAATTTAATAACAGTCTATTATATTTAACATAACTATACAATAATAAACAATTTTTTTGTTAAAAAGTAACTCTTGATGATAAAAAGTAACTCTTGCTTGAAAATTCCTGTAAATTGACTTATATTTAATTCTATTATGGCAGATAAATCAAAACAGTCATCAGGAAGTTTTTTTCAGTCGTTGTTTCAAAGTTTGTTCAGATCGTCCACTCCGGAAGCCGAAAATAAACGTCGGCTTAAGATGATTGCAAAGAATCTTTCAAAAACAAAATTTCACAATTTTTATAAACCTGGCAGCAGTGAACTTCTTGTTTCCTTTGCAAAATTTATGTACGAAATTTACAAGGTTGTTTCTCCTGTTCAGCTGTTTTTTGTTAATTCTCAGAATACTGCCGTTTTTAACCGTCAGATGATAAACTGCTCTCTTTCTGACGCTCAGCTTGAAGTTTTGGATTCTCTTGATGAGAATAATATTACGGAAAAAGCCCAGAAAATGAAGTATGCAGAACTTAAACAGGCCGTTGAAAATGCTATGGAAAAGTTCAGCGCTTCTTTTGATATGGGAAAGATTGCTGAAATTGAAAATCTTAATAAGGCATTTTATCTTTTTAAAGATTTCTGCTGCTTTGATTATTACATGGTATTAAAGAAGTTTTCTTCCTCTATACAGGAACATACTTTCAGCACAACACCGCAGTTTGAAAATATAAATGCAGAATATCTTGTAGAAGAATTGAAGGATTTTGCTTCTGTTGCTTATGTGATTACTGGTGACATTTCATGGCAGCCTCTTTTTGATTTCTTCAAGCAGGCATACGGAAAAGAATTCGTCAATGTTAATGTATGGAAGAAAATTGTTTTACGAATAAAATCTCTTCAGGCTTCCGGTGCCCTTGATATGATTATTCAGCTTATTTCGAAAGATCCTAAATATCAGACGGAAATTAATGATAAAACTTCGCCTATTGCAGAACCTTTCCTTGATAAACTTCATGACAGTACCCGTGTTATTTTGGAAAAAATTGCCGTTGAGCAGAAAAATACAAAAACTTCAGGATTTGCACAGCAGATTTTTGGTGGTTCTGTTTCGCAGTATCTTAAAAATTATACAGATGCACTTAATGGCGTGCTTTCAAAAAAAGAACTCAATACGTTTACATATACAGAACCTCTTAACCTTCTGAAGCAGTTTATAATTGAATTTGTAAAGAAGGAAGTTCATCAATATTATGATGTTGTTGTTATTCGCGGACAGTGGGATTCAACTCTTGCTTCTCCTTTTTCAAATTCATATCAGGAACTTTTGAAGATTTCAGAAGGCATAACAGCTTTTGATGAAGAACTTGCTGAAACAGGTACTGTTGGTGTAAAGATAAAAACTCTTCTTCCAAAAACTGCACATGATCCTGGGGCTGAAAATATTATTAACAGAATTGTTTCTGATTCTGATGAGCAGGCTCGTGGTTTCCTTATGACTGCAACTCATGATTTTGTTAATATTGGAAAAACAATGAAGCAGCTTATAGAAGATTATGGCCGACCAAAGGCTGTTATTGTTCAGAACTGGCATGATTTGGAAAAATTTATTGATGTTCCAATGAAGGATTTCAGTATTAACATTTATAAAAAACTGTATCTTTTTGTTCAAATGATGCAGGCATATTTATCTGAATAATCTGCTGAATTTTTCACATAAACTAGAACCTCGTTATAAAATCTGATATACTCTCTTCATGTATCGTTTATATGTAGAGCGTCGCCCCGGCTTTGAAAACGAGGCAAAGCGTTATTTATCAGAAATCAACAGTTTCTTGGGAATTGCAAGCGTAAAGGCAGTTC
>CAMOWQ010000135.1 GCA_946628495.1 uncultured Treponema sp.
CGGCTCTGTAACAATTCCAGAAGTACTTGTTCCTTACTGCGGATTTGATAAAATTCTCCCAAAGAACCGTTAGTTTTTTTGTCAAAACTGTTTTTGGTTACAAAAACAATTTTGACAAATATTTTATAATATTTCATACTGTATAAGAAAATATTATACAGTATGAAATATCTTACTTGTAAAAAAGGAAAAACTATGACGGATGAAAAAGATTATACAAAGAATATATATTTTATCCTGCTTTTTTTTGCAGTAGTTCTAATCGGATTTCTTTTTAAGACCCTTTCTTCAGTTTTTCTTCCTGTTGTTATTGCTTTCATATTATCTTTTGTTCTTCTACCTATCATACAGAAGGTTACCCGAAAAACAAAACTTCCATGGGTTGCAGTAAGCCTTATTACCGTTTTTTTATTTCTTGTCGCTATTTTTGCTTTTTCAACACTTATAATAAGAAGTCTTAGTACAATCATAGTTGAATATCCAAAATATGAATCAAAATTCCAGAAAATGTACGGTCTTATCGCCCAGAATTTCGATCTTGAATTTGATTCTGGAAAAAGTTTCATAGAAAACATGTGGAAACATTTAAAAGTCAGGGAATGGGTTCAAAAAATTGCAATTTTCCTTTCTTCAGGTGTCTTTTCATTCAGTAAAAATATATTTTTAATTACAATTCTTCTTATCTTTCTTATTTTAGATATGAGATTTGTCGGAAAAAAAATAAACTATGCATTCGTAGGCAAAGCAAAAGGAAAAATTCTCAGACTTTCGAATAAAATTGTTTCTGAGACAGTTCATTTCCTTTCAATTAAATTTTTTATATCAATAGCAACTGGATTTCTTATTAGTATTGCATGTTTTATCCTCAAAGTTGATTTTCCAATTATATGGGGATTTCTTGCATTTATAATGAATTTCATACCGACTTTCGGTTCTATTTTTTCTACAGCACTTACAACCTTGTTTGCACTTGTTCAATATTATCCTAATTCATTCTATAAAGCATTTATAATTTTCATGATTATGCTTACCGTAAACATGGTTCTTGGAAATATTGTTGAACCAAGAATTGAAGGTAAACATCTTGGTCTTTCACCGTTTGCAATTCTTGTAAGCCTTACGCTTTGGGGATGGATTTGGGGTTTTATTGGAATGCTACTTGCAGTTCCAATGACGGTAATCATTAAAATTGTCTGCGAGAATATTTCATATCTTCATATTTTTGCAATAATTTTAGGAAATTCTCCGTCGCAGATAAAAAAAGAAATAGAAGCTTCACCTTCTGAAACGACTTCAGAAAAAGACACGGAAACGACTAAATAAAAAGTTTTTTAGTCGCCTTTTCGTACACATAGCGCAAGTCTTCTTCCTGAATTGAAGTATAGCAGAAATCTGCACAAATTTTTGACTTATCTTCAGAATAATATAATTTATTTGTAACGGTTGTAACAAAAATATCTCGAGAAGTAATTGGCCCCTGTTTTAATGAGAATGATAATTTCATGCCAAACTGGTCTCCTGCACAAAGATTCAGATTGTCGTTTTCAAAGCCAAGAACGATTCTTTCATGATCAAGATATAATACGTAAACAGGCCTTCTTCTGTCCTGAACCGATTGAATTTTATCTGATTCATCCATCGTAAGAAAATTACATACAGGAATCAGCTGAATTCCGTTACCTGCATTTTTTTCCATTTTTGCCTGTTCAACAAACGATTCAAGATAATCTTTTGCCTTATGTTGATTTTCTAATGGAATAGATTTCCATACAGGTCTAGAAAAAAGCACTTCATATTTCCATGGATAACATTCTACATTAATGTCTTTTTTATTATTAAAATCAAAATAGATAAGTGCCTTAAAATCATATTCACGAACTTCCTCAACATCCAGAATTCGTTTTATATCAGGAGAAATTTTTAAGCAAAGCTGCTGATTTCGGTCTTCAACATCAGAATAAAAAAACAATCCTACCCTGTTAAAATAAAATTCAACCTTTACTTTTTTTGAACAGAAGCCTTTTACAGACTGCGGCGGGTTATCAAGAAGAATATATCCGTTTTTATCGACTTTTATGTTTTCAGCTTTTAATGCGACAGGAAAAACGGCAGAATTTACAGATTGAACGGTATCTTTATCAGCATCCTTCATTTCAGATACAGGAGTTAACGTAACAGGAACATTTCCGTCCATCAGATACTGCATTACAAGTTTCTGTTCAATGTCCGACAGAGAGTTTTTATCTTGCATTAACAACCTCCCAGTTTGAAATTTCTATCTGAATTATTTTTGAATCGTTTGATTTATTAAAAGTAAGTACAACATCAATTATACCGTCGTTAGAAAAAAAGCGCACAGGAATTTCATAATAATCATCTGTTTCAAACACAGCACCAAACAACCATCTCTCAAACAATCTGTCAATTGCATCTGCTTTTTTCTTTTCTTCATATTCAGCGTCTGAATATTGCTGTACAGGAAAATCCTTTTTTAAATTCTTTTTCCAGCCTTCCTTAATATCCTGTAAAAAAAGCACATACGAAAAAATATAAGTTGAATCAACATATTTTTCAGGGCCTTTATATATATAATCTGATACGGAATTACAAAAGCCTTCAAGCTTTTTATATACCTCAGGAACAAGATTATTTTCATAAAGATAGCCGAAACCATCAATGAAAGGATATAAAGGTGTATTATAATCCTGTAAAATATTTATTACAGACGGAGATAAATGATTTCTCCCGGCAGAAGGTTCCACAGAAAGATTTTTTACAAGCAGAGAACCTTCAATTTCCTTAGACCACAGAACAGATTCGCTTTTTTCATTGATGAGATTTTTCAGAGTATAAACGTCATTGTCAAAATATCCGGCAGGATTATCAGAACAGCCAAATGCCGTCAGCATAAAAATCATGCTAAATAAAAAGAAAGGAATTATGTTTTTTGAATTCCGTTTATTCATATATATAAATTATAACACAAAAATTACAAATTTTCATCTTTTTTTATATATAACACATAAACTTGCTGAAAAATATACTTTTTATCAGCTGTTGACAATTATCAGTGAATTTGATATAAATTAATCATTCGGGCAGTTAGCTCAGCTGGTACGAGCGTCTGGTTTACACCCAGAATGTCGGGAGTTCGATCCTCTCACTGCCCATTTAAGGCACCTTTAATTGAGGTGTCTTTTTTTTTGTCTGGTTCTTCATACCAATGAAACACCGGCCGCCTGCCGTGCGGCCTTACGATAAAAGGACAAGCTAAAAATTGCCTGCGCAATTTTCTTAACGCTTTGCTATTGAACACCAGCCGCCTGCCGTGCGGCCTTACACAGGAGTATATTATGTTCTACGACAACATTTCCGACGGAATCGTTCTTCTTGCTAAAAAACCAGGACTTACATCATTTAAAAGCCTTAATGCTGTAAAGCATGCGCTCGGAACAAAAAAAGTAGGACATACAGGCACTCTTGATAGTTTTGCGCAGGGGCTTTTAGTTGTCTGCACGGGCCGTCTTACAAAACTTGCAGGAAACATCACAGAATTTGACAAGGAATATGAAGCCGTTATAAAATTCGGAGAAGAAACTGATACTCTTGAATATACAGGTTCAATAATACGCACAGCTCCCCTGCCAGATGAACAGACATTATTGAATATTCTTCCACAGTTTACAGGAACTATAAAACAAAAGCCGCCGGTTTTCAGTGCAATTCATGTTGATGGAAAACGAGCAAGTGATTTGGCAAGAAAAGGTGTTACTGCAGAAATTCCTGAACGGGAAATTACAGTTTTTAAGGCAGAAATTAAGGAAATCAGAAAAGATGAAAACAACCGCGTTGAATATTGCAGAATTGATTTTTTAGTTTCAAAAGGAACTTACATCAGAAGTCTTGCACGTGATATTGCAGAAAAATGCGGAAGTGCAGGACATTTAGTTGGTCTTTACAGAAAAAAGGTCGGCAATTTTCATATTGAAGATTCAGCAGGATTTTCTGAATTAAATGATTTTTCCATAAAAACGGCGATTGAAGAACTTGAAAACTGGAAAAAAACGGAACAGGAAAATAATGAAGAAATAAAACTGCAACCAAATATAAAAAACTCTTTTACAAGTCCAAAAATTGATTTTGAAAAAGAACGTGAAACTCTGCACAAAGAAATTATCGAAAAGAAACTTGATTTTTCAGAAGAATGTGCAGAACTCTGCGGCTTTGAGATTATTCATTTAGTTTCTACAGAAGCAGAAAATGCTTTTAGAAACGGCAAACCTTTAAGAAGTGCCCTTTTTGACACAAAACTTCATGCTTTGTTAAATGAAAAATCCGCCGCGGTTTACACACACGACGGACTTTTCTGTGGGCTTATTTCTAAGAACGAAGGAGGAAGGATCTCCTATTCCTTCGTCCTAAACTGAACCAATCTTATTTAGTTTCTTCCTCAGAATCAGTATTTGAATCAGCAGAATCTGCGGCATTTTCAGTCTGTGCATTCTGCTTTTCTTCACGTTCAAGTTCGTTCAGTTTCTGTACCATCTTGAATCCCTCTTTCATTCCAACATCAACAATGAACTGAAGCTTTGGAAACTGACGGATTCTCATTTTCTTTGCAATCTGCCCCTGAATAAAACCAGCGGCAGCATTAAGACCTGCAACTCCATGCTTTAAATCTCCATCAGTAAGGAAAGAAGAAACGTACACTTTTGCATAGCCTAAATCTGACGTAACTTCCACACGGTTGATGGAAAGAAACGTATTTACACGAGGATCCTTTACATCGCCATGAAGAATCAATTTTGAAATTTCATCACGAAGCTGGTCATTCAGCCGCTGCATTCTGTACTGTCCCATTATTCAGCTCCTTCAGAACCGGCAGCAGTAACATTTCTTTTTGCAGCTTCAGCCTCTTCTTCTGCAATTGTTTTACCAAGTTTCTTTGCAACTTCAACAATTTCAAAAATTTCGAGTTTATCACCAACCATGATATCGTGCCAGTTTTCAAGACCGATACCACATTCATAACCAACACTAACTTCTTTTGCATCATCCTTAAAGCGCTTGAGGGAAGAAATCTTTCCTGTAAACTTTACGATGCCGTCGCGGATAAGGTTTACACTTGATGTACGTCTTACAATACCTTCTGAAACCATACAACCAGCAATTACGCCAACTTTTGGAACTTTGAATGTATTGCGAACTTCGACCATACCGACAACTTCTTCTTTTGTATCCGGCTGGAGCATACCTTCCATAGCGGCCTGAATTTCTTCAACACACTTATAGATGATATTATATTTTCTGATTTCAACGCGTTCCTGCTCGGCAAGAGTTTTAGCTTTTGGAGTAGGACGAACATTAAATCCGATGATGATTGCATTCGAGTCTGCAGCAGCAAGAGTAACATCAGATTCGTTAATTGCACCTGCACTTGAATGAATAACAGAAAGACGGATTTCGTGAGTAGAAAGTTTTTCCAGAGACTGTTTCAAAGCTTCAGCAGACCCCTGAAGGTCAGCCTTGATGATTACCTTAAGTTCCTTAACTTCGTTATCTTTAATAGTATCATTGAAGTTTTCAAGAGTAACTTTCTTAACAGCCCTTGCTTCTTCAAAGCGCTTAAGCTCCTGACGTTTTGCAGAAATTGCACGTGCATCCTTCTCGCTTTCTGTTACCTGGAATGGATCACCTGCATTTGGCATTTCTTCCATACCAAGAACTTCAACAGGAGTTGAAGGACCTGCTTCCTGAATGCGACGGCCTCTATCATCAAACATTGCACGAACACGACCTGAGAAAATACCTGCAACAAATGGATCTCCCTGCTTCAAAGTACCGCGCTGTACAACAACTGTTGAAACAACACCACGTCCCTGATCTACACGAGATTCAAGAATTTTACCTTCTGCACGGCATTCGTAGTTTGCTTTAAGTTCAAGCATTTCAGCCTGAAGAAGGATTGCATCAAGCAAATCATCAATACCCTCTTTCTTAAGGGCAGAAATATGAACATACTGGGTATCTCCACCCCATTCTTCAGGTGTAAGTCCGTGTTCAGAAAGCTGAGTCTTTACACGATCCGGATTTGCTTCCGGCTTATCAACTTTGTTTACTGCAACAATAATAGGAACTTTTGCATCTTTAGCATGAGCAATAGCTTCCAATGTCTGAGGCATTACACCATCATCAGCTGCAACTACAAGAACAACAATATCTGTTACCTGAGCACCACGGGCACGCATCATTGTAAATG
>CAMOWQ010000136.1 GCA_946628495.1 uncultured Treponema sp.
TTTTATGCAAACCGCTCCTGGCGAGGAAAGACTTTGTTTAATCAGGCAAAGATTATCCTTAATTGTATGGAACTTGATTTTGCGATGACAGATAAAGCCTGGGAAGAATGGACACAAAATCATAAAGACAATTTTTTTAATGAATTTATAACTAATGCTGCTGACTGTTTTAATAAAAAAAATCAGCAGAAATGCGAAAATTTTGACGAAGATGAAACAGACGGGGATTTTGCCGAAGCTGAAACAGAAGTGATTCCGCAGGCAGATGTTTTTTTCAAATTTTATATAGAACACAAAATCTTATCTGGCGTTGACTGGCGTTATACCGAAGAACAGGATCTTCGTAATTTGACCATAAACATCCCGAAAGAAATTGATGAGATTAATAAAATCTTTACCAGCGGAATGTATTTGCGTAGATATGTTCGTAATGTAATAATTCCTGAAGGGGTTAAAAAAATCGGTTATGGAGTTTTTAGTGGATGTATTTCTCTTGAAAGTGTAAATATTCCGGAAACAGTTTTGAGTATAGGTGCTGAAGCATTTTCCGGTTGTTCACGCCTAAAAAAAATAGAGCTTCCGAAAGGAATTACAAAAATATCTTACGGAATGTTTGCAAATTGTCCAAAACTTGAAGAGTTGATTCTTCCCGACAGCGTATCTTTAATAGAAGAAAATGCATTTTATGGATGTGAAAATCTTTCAAAAATAAATATACCCAAAAATCTTGAAAAAATTGAAGCTAAAGCATTTTATGGATGTAAAATTTATGAGATGGAGGTTCCTTCAAGTGTAAATTATGTAGGTCAGGAGGCATTTGCCTGCAGCAGTCTCAAAAAAATAGCATTTTTGTCTTCTAATCTGGAAATATGCTCTCGTGCATTTTTTGATTGTTGTGAATTGCGTGATGTAAAGTTTCCTTCTTGTTGTAATATTGCATGTGATTCTTTTGAAGGTTGTGGTAATCTTGAAGCAAATAATAATTATTATTTATCACAAGTCGCTTATGCAGAAAACCTTGCAGTTGAAAATCCTTTTAAAGCACTGCAGCTTCTTTATGATTATTGTCAGCATGGATATATTAAGGCTGCAAAATCTGTCTGTAAAATCCTTATAAACAATGATAAAGTTGCAAATCCAAAATGGCCGCTGTATGAGCAGAAGTTTCTGGATTATGCGGCAGAATTATGCAAAAACGGAGATGAAGAGGTTTTTAATGATGTTATGAACCTGCTTTCGGTTAATCCAAAAACAAAAGATAAAGAACTTGCAGAAAAATTTAAGGAAAAGTTGAATGGATAATCAAACTCACAAATTTACAAAATATTCCTATGATGAAGAACTCAGAAAAAAAATGCTTCAGGAATATGATGAATTCAAAAAATCGTTTCTTTTGCATTTTGAAGAAGGCGAGCAGGAAAAAATCCGTTGTTTTCTTGACGATGCAGTAGAAATGCTTGATGAAACGGATATTCACGTTTACCCTGATTTTTTATGGAATGAACTATTTACGAAAGAAGCCCAGAAATCAGGCACTTTTGTTTATCAGAAATTTATTTCGCTAAAAAAACTGAAGTTATGGGATAAAAAAATTGTGGCTCCTGCCCTTATGATTGTAAAATGCAGGGATAAAAATGCTTTTGATATGAGTGACTATGCAGAAATTAATAAACTCTTTTCTTCTCATTTTGAAAATGAAGACGGGAAATCTTTTGTAGATTTTAAGGTTGATAAGGATGCAAAGAAAACAACTTATCACATTATTTACCATGAAGAGGAAGTTAAGCCATTAACGACAGACGAAATTCTTTCAATTGCATATCATTCAGATGAAAACGGACGGTATCCGGCTTTGTAAAACGGGCTGGATTATTTAAAAATTTGGAGCAAGCTAAAAATTGCTTGCGCAATTTTTTTAACGCTTTTCAATAAAACACAGCCCGCCTGCGGGCTCTCACAGGAGTAAATATGAAAAAACTGCCTTTTGTTTTAATAGGTTTATTAGCCTGGTTTATAATATTTAAATTCGGAAAAAACGAGGTTATCTGGGATTCTACGCCTGTAAATTCTTTGTTTGAAGAAACGAAAAATGAAGTCTCTTCCGCAAAAATTACAGAAATATTAAAAAGCCTTGAAAATGACAATGCAGATGAAGCCGTTTCTCAGATAAACCTGCTTACCGAAAATGACGGCACGGAAGCTGTAAGAAATTATCTGAACGATTTTGCTGCTTATTATAAGTCAGATAAAAAGCACAGAAATATAACTTCACTTCTTAATAATATGAGCATCATCAAAAATTATTATATAAAAGAAGGAATTGATGAATTTTCTGCAATATCAAGGTCGGAAGTCATACCGTTTTTCTGCATAAAGAATTTTGAATTGAGTGTAAAAAAGCCCAAGGAGTTAAACGGAATCTGTAATTCATATTTACTGAATACACTTACAAATCATGTTTCGCAGTATTCAGCTGTAATTATTTGTTTGAAAGTCCGCTCATATTACAAAATGGAAGGCGCCGGCAAAACCAATGATTATATTGAAGATGTTCAGAAAATGATAACAGAGTATCAGAAATATGATGAAATAGGACGCAATCCAAAGTTTCCTGAAGAAGCAGCATATTTGAACCGTTTCCTCAAGCTTTGCGATAATATCCGGAATAAGCATGTTTTTGATAAATTTGACCGCTGGACTTTTAATATGAAAATTTCAAAATTAGGGGAATAGGAAAAGGAGGACAGAATGATTTTAGATTTTAAATCAAAAAGGGAATTTGAAAAATATTACACGGCAATTCTGTTTGCCGTTTCCTCATGGATATTCCTTTTGTCGAGCGTGTATGCCAGAAACGGAAACACATATCTTGGAATCAATTTTTTACAGATAATCGTTTATTTTATTCTGGGAGCCATGAATGCGGCTGTTGATATGCTGTATTATTCAAAGCCCCTGCTTTTTTACAAATGGGAACGGATTGAATTAAAAGTTCAATTATTCATCAGATGGCTTGTTATGGCTTTTGCCTATACGGGTATTTATCAGTGCGTTCTGCTTCCTTTTTCAGGCTTGGGACTGGTTGAATGGATTTTTGTGGCTATAATGCTTGGTCTGATGCTGGAAAATTATCTGCATCCTTCAAAGAATATGATGCTGAATTCTCCGAGTACGCCGCTGCTTTTGTTCCAGGTTGTTCTGTTTTTTATAAAACTTATTACCTGGTTTGCTCCCGAAAATCTTTACCGTGCATTAATAACCGGAAACGATACTGCAAGATGGATAATAGCAGTTTTGTTTTCATTTTTTCTTATTTCAGGAATTCTTTCTTTAAGACGAAAAGTCCTGCCGGTTTCTGATGAGCAGACATCAAAAATAAAGGACAGCGGAAAAAAAATTGTGTATCTTTTAAAGAAAATTGTGTCATACATAAAAGGTTTTATACTGTCGCTGGTGAACGGACCTGTAATAATTCTTGTAGTTCTTGCTGTCTGTGTACTGCTAGTATGTTTTGGCAGCGCTGCATTCATTGTAAAAATTAAGTCTGATATTCTTAAAGTTCTTGAAAGTTTTTTGCCTGCACTTTTATCAACAGGAAAATATCAGGTTCAACAGACCCCTGTTTATATCTTTTC
Organism: uncultured Treponema sp.; assembly: GCA_946628495.1. Classification (GTDB taxonomy): domain Bacteria; phylum Spirochaetota; class Spirochaetia; order Treponematales; family Treponemataceae; genus Treponema_D. The sequence goes on from CAMOWQ010000136.1 coordinate 3,636, forward strand.
TCAGTTCGGGGCAATTATTCTGTATGCTTTGTATCAGTTTATGGTAATTCCTCTTGAAATTCAGGATGATGATATATTTAATTATATAGAAGATAATGTTGAAGAAAATGCAGGGCAGCTTTCACAGGATGAAAAAAATCAGCTTATGGAAAAATTCCAGAATTTGTATCGTAACAACAGAAAGCTGCTTATTTATAATATAGATGCATATAAAAATTTGTGTTTTAAAGAATTGAATGCCGGAAAGGAGATAAAAAAAGATGAATAATACAAATAATCTTACTAATATTAATAATTTTACTGATATAGAAAAAAGAAAATTTATTAATGCATTTGAAACTAAAAATACAAAATATAAGGATGATGTAGTTCCCTCAGATGTAATGCTTCAGACAGTTGCCAAAAAGAATTATCAAGCAATCCTGAATCCTAAAAATGCAGAAGATGATAAATATCTTTATATGGCTGATTTAAATTCACTGATTGACGGAGTGCAGGAAAACTGGCCGAAAAAATACAGTAACAGAACAATAGATCAGGTGCCAATATTAATTACGAATAAGATTAATATGCCGTTTGTTCGAAAAACACTTGGCAGCGATGATATAGAAAAAGTAAGGGCAGGCCTTTATAAAAAAATTAACGAAAGGGAAGGAAATAAAAAACTGGCAGCTTTGTGCAGGCGTGCCTTGGAAAATCCGTATCTTCTGGATATTTCTGTTTTTGAAAACTGGATGGACCTGTTAATAAAGAATTTTGACTCAGACATCTTTGCAGATTTGAGCAATATCTTTGTAACAATAAATAACGAAAAAAATATTCCGGAAAAAGTTGTAAACAAGATTTTTAAGAAATCAAAAAACGGTACGAAAGACAATGCAGATAAAAATGAAATAAAACTCCGCAACCGAAAGCAGTATTATCAGTCTGGAGAACGAAAATTAAAAACAATCATCGCTTTGTTACCGGAAAATTATGATATTACGACTTCTTTACCGAGCCTGAACAATTTTATAAAAGTTCTGGAAGAATCAAAACTGCCTGATGTCGAAAATCAGATTGAATATTTTCTGCTGGAACTGTTCACACCTGGACGTATACGATTTTCTACAGAGAACGACCTGACTTCGCAGAATACAATTTCAAATATTTATGACTTGTGTATAAATTATTTTACAAAACCTGAAGTTAAAAAGCAGTTTATCGAGCACATGTTTAATCACGAAAATTGTTCTGTACTTGCCATTACAAAAGGAAAGGAACTTCTTGCAGATAACACCACGAAATATACTCCTGAAATCAAGCTTTATGTCGTACAAAAATTATCAGAGCTGTATTTAAACAGACAGAATCTTGATGATGCTTATGTCCTGTCAATTAAAAAATGCATCTTGGAATATGTTTGTAAAGGCAATAACTTTATAATCCAAAAAAATGCATTTTATACATTCTTTGATTCCGTTAAAAAGGACGAACAGAATGATGTTATTGGAGATCTGCTTTATATCAGTCAGAATGAAATTCGAAATAATGGAAATGAGATTTTAAAGCTTTTGTGGGATATGTGTTATGAAGACAAGCTTCAATATGCCGCACTGCCGGACAAATGCCGGGACATCTTAAAAGAATTCCAGATTAGGGTGATTTTAGAAAGTGATGATTACACAGAAAAGAATTCTACATTCAAAAGTTTTACAGATATAATCAGAAATTCAACGCCGGAAGATCTGGAACATGTTTTTGAAGATATCCTGAATCAGGATTCTAATAATACCTGCGATATCAGTGCACTGCATGAAGCGATTCTTAAAGAATATTCTTTACCTGAAAAGATGAAGCTTAACAGCATAAAAATCATGTGTAACGGATATAAAAAAGCAAATGACAGCGTAAAAGGAAACATAAAATCATTGATGTCTGACATTCTTATTATGGAGGATAATGAGCAGATAAAAACTGTTGTTGCTTCCACCTTTTACCGTGACACTTTGTCGCATGATGAACAGAATGATTTTTTGACGTTTATTTATAACAAATGCAATCAGAATGGCGATAAATTCAGGCTTCTTCCAAAATCAATAAGTGATGATATTCTTCAGGCAAACAGCAAAACAATAAATCCAGATGCAAAAAATCAGATGATGATAAAACTGTTCGAAAGTTTTGAAAAAGAAAAAGATTCTTCTCTCGAAAATGACATCATCAATTATTTGCTTTCAGATTCAAATCCTGCGGATGGAAGAAAAGTTCTTCTGATGAAAATTCTGGATAGTGTTCATAAGGTGTAGGTGGCAACGGTTCTAAAATCAGAAAATCGGATATGTTTATATAGATAAGGCAGAGCTTGTTTACAATCATAGTGCCGTTTTACAATCTGCCAGGGCAAACGCATTATAAATACAGGCATACACAAAAATCGCTGCCATTCAAAAAACAGATTTTCAAAATCGAGCGAATATTCGCTCTACATGCTTGAGTGCC
>CAMOWQ010000137.1 GCA_946628495.1 uncultured Treponema sp.
TTATAATATTCAGATTGCATACGGTAAAAATCAGGCAAGCACGCAGTATCAAAACGGATTATGGTCTAATATATTTGATGTAAATATAAAAATCATGAACCTCTTTTCTGCAGTAGCCGGTACAGAACTGCAGGAGGAATCTGTTTATATCTACAGATATGGAGACAGTTTCCCAACCCCTCAGATAAAATTTATTTCTCCTTATGCGGGAGTACAACTTCAGTTTCCGTTCCCAGGAGAATATATTTATAAAATGCCGTATCTTTCTGTTGCCGGCGGTGCAAAAATATCAGACTTTAACAACCTGAAAGTAGATGCCGAATGCATTGCAAAATTTGGCGGTAGATTTTATCTTGGATTTGCACAGAATAACTTCGCTCTTTTTGTTGATGCAAACATACATTACAAAATGTTCTTTACAGATTTTACTAAAAACGATTGTGGTCTGAATTTATCATTTGGCGCAGCTTTCTAAATTTTTAATCTAATATGAGTCATACAAAAAAAGAAGAGAGTATTATTTTTTTGCAGGCTCATATTTTCTACAAACTTTAATTATACTAAATATTTTTAATATTTATTAATTTTTCTATTGAATTTTCAATAATAATTGTATATTATATAATAAATGAGTGAGCGCTGGGAGCACCTGCGAAGCAGCCGACCGCAACGAAGTGAGGACGGTGAGCGTTAGCGAAGTGCGGACATAGCGTCCCGAGCAACAAAGCGCAGCGACGGGCGAGGGCACTCCAAATAAACCTGAATAAAGAGGTGTATATGAACGAGGAGATTAAAGCTGTAGCAGACCGACTGATTGGTCTGCGTGAAATTATGGACGTATCAGTTGAAGAGGCAGCAGGAGTCTGCGGTATTTCGATTGAACAGTACAAAAAATATGAGACCGGCACTGTTGATATTCCTGTTGGAATCTTGCAGTCTATGTCTAAAAAGTACGGCATAGACCTCGGTACTCTTATTTCGGGTAAGGAACCGCACATGCATTCTTACTGCCTCACCAAAAAGGATAAGGGACTTTCGGTAGACAGACGAAGTGACTATAAATATCAGGCTCTGGCAGCTGGTTTTCAGAACCGCAAGGCAGACCCGTTTATTGTAACCATTACTCCGGAAGAAACCCGTGAAATTCATTTCAATGCTCATCCGGGACACGAGTTTGAATACATGATTGAAGGTTCAATGAAACTTGTAGTTGACGGCAAAGAAATGACTTTGGAAGAGGGAGACAGCGTGTATTTTGATGCAACTAAACAGCATGGAATGCAGGCGCTGAATGATAAAAAAGCTAAATTTTTAGCGATAATTATATAGGATTTTAATATGCTAGAAGATTTTCTTGAAAGAACAGAGTTTACAGATTACAAGGATTTTTTTGAAAACTATAAAATAAAGGTACCGGCAAATTTCAACTTCGGCTACGATGTAGTTGATGAACTTGCAAAGCGCACTCCAGATGCTTTAGCTTTTATCTGGTGCAACGACAACGACGAAGAGCTCCGCATGACTTTTGGCGAACTCAAGGAGCGTACAGACCGTGCAGCTGCTTATTTCCGCAGCATCGGTATTAAACGCGGCGACTTTGTTATGCTTATTTTGCAGCGCCGATACGAGTTCTGGATTTCTATTGTTGCCCTTCACAAAATTGGTGCTGCCGTAATTCCTGCAACCCACATGCTTACAAAAGAAGATATTGTTTACCGCTGTAACGCTGCTTACATTAAGGCTGTTGTGGCTGTAGACCATCGTGAACTTTTTTCATATATCGAAGATTCTCAAAAAGAATGTCCTTCGCTTACAACACTCGTTGCAGTTCCTCCGTTTGGAATTGATGAAGGCATGAGTGATGAATTTAAGGCAAAGCATCCAACCTGGCATGATTTTACAGAAGGATGCAAAAACGTAAGCGAAGAAGCTCTTTCTGAATTCCGTTCACTAAAACGCGAAGAAATCAGTAAAAATGATGATATTCTGCTTGCATACTTTACATCAGGAACAACAAGCCATCCAAAATTGGTTTCTCATAATTATTTGTATCCGCTAGGACACATCGTTACTGCTTCGTACTGGCAGCAGGTTCAGAAGGGCGGTCTCCATCTTACTGTCGCAGATACAGGCTGGGGTAAGGCAGTGTGGGGTAAACTCTACGGTCAATGGATTGCAGAATGCGCTGTTTTCATCTATGACTACCACGACAAATTTAAGCCGATTGATTTGATTAAACAGATTGAAAAGCATCATATTACATCTTTCTGCGCGCCACCGACAATTTACCGCTTCCTTATTCAGGAAGATTTGTCTAAATATGATTTTTCAAGCTGTATGCATTGGTCTACCGCAGGAGAACCTTTGAGTGAAGAAGTTTTCAATAAATGGAAGTCTGTTACCGGAAAAGAAATCCGCGAAGGCTTTGGTCAGACTGAAACTACCTTGTCTTTGTTCAATTATGGAAACGAGCGTATAAAGCCGGGCAGCCTTGGAAAGCCGGCACCTTACTACAACGTAACTTTAATTGATGAAGACGGTAACGAAGTTGAAGACGGTGAAGTTGGCGAAATTGTAGTTGATATGAAAAACGGAAATTTCCCTGGCTTGTTCATGGAATATTTTGGCGATCCTGTAAAAACAAAGTCTGTAATGCATGACGGCTACTATCATACATCCGATAACGCATGGCGTGATGAAGACGGATATTTCTGGTTTACAGGCCGCAACGACGATGTAATTAAATGTTCCGGTTACCGCATCGGTACTTTTGAAGTAGAGTCTGTTCTTATGCAGCACCCTGCAGTTGTTGAATGTGCAGTTACTGCAGCACCTGACCCTGTTCGCGGACAGGTTGTAAAGGCAACAATCATTCTTGCAAAAGGCTATGAACCAAGCGACGAACTTGTAAAGGATATTCAGAATTTTGTAAAAAAGACAACAGCTCCTTACAAGTACCCGAGAATCGTAAACTTTGTAACAGAACTGCCAAAAACAATCAGCGGTAAAATTAAACGCAAGGATATTAAATAAGCCTACGATTGAAGAACCGTTAAAAACAGGACTGCAATAGCGGTCCTGTTTAGGTTCATCGCAAAAACGGCTTAAGCGGCGAGACTATGCGAGCCGCCTAAAATAAGCTTGCCTATTCTAAATATTCATATATATATCTGAACGGATCTTCAACCATACCGCAGTTATCTCCAAATTCCATAAGCAGTCCGTTGCTTTCCTGTGTTGTCTGCCACTGAGGAAGTTCGCGACCATTTGTATCCTTACCGTTTGGATTTCCGTATTTTACAAAATTTAACCAGTATGAACTCATAATTTCTTCAAGTTCATAATCGCGTGCCTTGTAATTTTTTGTATGAGGAACGTTACGATATGCGTAAATCATTTCGCCTGAATGATTTGTACCAATTTCACCATTTTCACGGGAAAAATAATATTCGTAAACAGGCTTATTCTGAGCAGCAACTGTTTTTGTCCAGATATCATGCGGATATGAAAAGCATACTGCCGAAAAAACATCCGTATAAAGCCTTTTAGAATCTTTATTATTTAAAGGTTCATATTCAGTAAGAAATTCTTGCGTACGTTCCTTAAAAGAAGACTCCAGAAGAGAAGAAAGATTTTTTTTGTTCACTTTTGTAAAGAATGTAAACCCAAAGCCTTCGTTTTTATTAAAGCCGTTCAGCAAGACTTCTTCGTGATTTTCACCTTTCTTATAAATTTCGTATGGAGTTTCCGGCAATGCATAGCCATCAACAGTCATTGAATTATTTTTGTATTTTGTTTTAATAAGTTTCGAAGCAGGAAGTGCACGGAGTTCTTCTATATTTTTGCAGCCAAATTCTTTTTTGATATCATCTCCCATTTTTAACGCAGAATCCATTGTCCTAAAAGTATGAGGCGGCGTCTGCTGTACGACAGAAGAACTTTCACCGATTGCCCGTCTGAAATAACCTTTTGTCAAAGGTGTTGCACACAATGCATTTACAGACGATGAACCTGCTGATTCACCTGCAATTGTAACGTTACCAGCATCTCCGCCAAAAGAAGCAATGTTATTATGAACCCATTCCAATGCCTTTATCTGGTCTAAAAGTCCGTAGTTTCCAGTTGTACCGTGTCCTGATTCAGAAGCAAGTTCCTTATCTGCAAAATAACCGAAAATGCCGGTTCTGTAGGCAATCGTTACAACAACAATGCCGTGTTTTGCAAGATTTTCTCCGTCATATTTTTCGTACCAGCTCTGTCCGCTCATAAGGCTTCCGCCGTGAACATAAACAAGAACCGGCCATCCGTTCTCAGGAGCAGCTTCGACAGGTTTCCATACGTTAAGATAAAGACAGTCTTCACTCATAGGACCTTTATATGTTCTGTCATTTTTCGAACTTGTATACAAATTCATCAAAAACTGAAAAATTCTTCCGCTTTCGTTCTGCATTGCCATCGGCGCAAAATGATCTGCTTCAAGAATGCCTTTCCATGGAACAACATTCTGAGGTTCTTTCCACCTCAAATTTCCAACAGGAGGAGCAGCAAAAGGAATTCCTGCATATATTTCTACGTTTCCTTCTTTGTTTATGATACCGCGTATATCACCGCCTGTTACGTTAATAACTTCGGTTTGATTCTGTATCTTTAGGCCAGTCGGATTAGTTTTTCTTACAAATGCTGATGATGCACAGGAACACATACTAATAGAAAAGAAAATTGAAATTGTTATAAGTTTTAATCTGTAAAATATTTTCATATCTTAGAATATAATAGATTAAATTTTTATTGTGTAATTAAAATTTGTTAATTTAATCCGAAAAATTTTAATATATCATCCATTTATAGAAGTTTTATATAAAACTTTATTCGCCATTTTAATTGAATAAAACATTGAATAATGCTATTATTCTTTTACCCGCAGTGATGAACTCCACATCATTTACCTTGCCTTACGACGGCAAAGCGAAAAATTATTATCACCGCCCACATCGGGCTCTCACAGGAGTAACAAATGAAAAAAATCTCTATTATGTTAGTTTCATTCCTCGCAGTTGGAATGCTTTTTGCTAAAGCACCGAAAAAGTCTAAGACTACAACGGTTGAAATCTGGCACACTTACAATGGAAAGCAGGCTGCAGCTCTTAATGATGCCGCAGAAAGATTCAATGCATCTCAGAAAAAATATGTCGTAGAAGTTAAGAATCAGGATTATGCAGGTTTTGCTGATACAGTTTACAATGCTGTAGCAAACGGAATCGGACCTAGCATCATTTTCAACTATGGTACAACCGCTGTTGACTATGCAAACGAAGGTCTTGCAATCGATATCAGAAAATACATCAACAAAGATAACAAGAAAGGCGACAAGACAATGCAGAATATCATTGATTCTTTGCCTGAAGCAATGAAAACTGATGTTCTTGGTTTTGAAGATGGTGGAATTTACTATTTGCCAGGTTGTACGACAGGTCCAGTTTTCTTCTATAACAAAACAATTTTTGATGAGCTTGGCTTGAATCCGCCAACTAACTGGGATGAACTTGTTACTGTTTCTAAGACAATTTATGAAAAGAAAGGTATTCCAGGCTTCCATTCTGATGGTCTCGTAGACAATATTCAGGAATTGATTATGCATAATGGTCTTGGATATATTGATGTTGCTAACAAAAAAGTTACTTTCTGCGGTCCAAAATTGGAAGAAATATATCAGTGGTATGCTGATAATTGTAAAAAAGGATATTTTGCATTCAACACAATCGGCAGATATTCTTCTGAAGACTTGGCAAACGGTGATATCGCATCTTTCTCAGGTTCTTGTGTAAACGATCAGTATATTCAGATGGTAGAAGGAAAGGGCGAACTTGGAATGGCTAAATGGATTTCTGGTGATTTCTATACAGCATGGAACCGTGGTCCAATTTTCCTTCACAGAAACGACAAAGTTGATGAAGGTGCTTACGAATTTGTAAAATTCTTCTTGAACCGCGAAAATGCAGCTAAATGGGCAATTGCAAACTCTGCACTTTGTCCTTATGGAACTTCTGCTGATGTTCCTGAATATGTTGAATACTTGA